>JAOZRQ010000011.1 GCA_029940115.1 Desulfobacterales bacterium | reverse complement strand
CATCTCCTGAAACCCTTGAAAAATGGGCTCATATAGGGGTGCGAAACTTGAGTCAAGGAAAACTCAAAATGTCAAACAAAGTGTCGTCTCCTGGAAAAAAAAATTGTTGACATTCGATGTCCCTCATGGTACGAGGCATCCTCGTCGGCAGGTCGGGCGGCATTTTTCAATCAGCCTCTGAGCTGCAAATGGGAGTGTCCGCCTTCGGGGGCATTGACATGCGAATCATGCCAGCACCCGCATTGGCGGGCCAGAGCTGCAATGGGAGAATACTTTATGCCCCCGAAAAATGATGACCCCCGATCAAAAAATCATTGTAATCTCTGAAAAAAAGTTCAAAGTGTCCAAATACGCTTGGCCTTAGTCCATCAACTTGTCTCCCTCGCTCGGCTCGGATTGGCAAATCCGAGCCGCCGGATTTGGCAATCCGGCGGGAGCCGAAGGGGGTGACGAACTTATGAATTGCTGTGCTAGTCCATCAACTTGTAATTTCATCCCCCTGCTGATCAGGGAACCTTGACGTCGGTCCTCCTGAATTTTCCACGATCATATGTGGTCTCTTCGGCAAGTCGGGGGCGATTGTCACTCTGATGGGAGGATGTCCAAAAGTCATGCGACATTCTTCTGGGAATTGGGGCTGATTGAAAATGTAAAAAAATCATTGCTCAGAATTGATCAGGTCACCTCACAACCTGTTCACATAATAATGTATAGATTTCATATATATATTTTTTTCTGATCTTCAGAGACAAATTTCTTGACAAAGGCTTTGATTCAATGTATATATGGGATTGTCATGAGATTGTGGGGCTGGCCTGAGACAACTTTCTTGGCCAAAGGGTCTGATTCTTGAGCATCAAGTTTTTTTGATTACTGGGTCCGAACTTTCCATGATCATATGTCTCTTTGCTGTGTACAGGACAAAAAGTTGTAGGGTGGAAAGAAACCCGGCTTTTCTCAACCGCCAGAAAGGCCGGGTTTCCTTCCCACTCATTTTTTTATTCTGGTAGACAGGTCTCTTTGGCAAGTCGGCCAAGCGTTGAATTCTGCTGATTATGACGCCTCTTGAGGGCGTGAGCTTTAATCTCGTGCTCGTGAGACGTGCGGACACGGGCAGAATTTTCTGATGTTGATCCAGAATCCACCGCCTTTTCAGGTTGTGGCCAAGAGACTTTCATATCCGCTGACAATGAAAAGGACAGATCATAAAGGGACAGGTCATGAGGGAAAAGATCATAAACTCGATCATCAAGTTTTTTCTGTCATTCCTGCGAAAGCAGGGATCCATTGCCCGCTGATTCCCAAAAGTGGATTCCCGTTTTCGCGGGAATGTCAGGCTTTTTGGCCGAATGGGGTCAGAAAACTTGATCATCGAGATAAAGGAACAGATCATGAGGGAAAAGATCATAAAAGGACAGATCATGAGGGAAAACAGCACTCGGAAGGATCAGATTGCGATTGTCGGCATGGCGTGCCGTTTCCCCGGTGCCCGCAACTATGCTGAATTCTGGGAGAACCTGAGAGCCGGCGTAAGTTCTATAAAAGAGATCCCACCCGAACGGTGGGATATCGAAAAATATTATTCTCCGGACATCAACGAGCCGAACCGGAGCGTCTCCAAGTGGTGCGGGCTTGTGGACGACTTTGACAAGTTTGACAACACTTTCTTCAGCATCTCCCTCAAGGAGGCGTCCCACATGGATCCGCAACAACGGCTGCTGTTGGAGGAGACTTGGCACTGCGTGGAGGATTCAGGCGTGCCCCTCAAAAGGCTGCAAGAAAAAAGGACCGCCGTGTATGTGGGAGCGGTGACGGCGGACTATCTTCAGACCGCCTCGGAACCGGGCATCCTCCTGGATGGCTACACGACGACGGGAAACTGGTATTGCGTCTTGGCGAACAGGATCTCCCACAAGTTGGGACTGCATGGCGTCAGCATCGCCCTCGACACGGGGTGTGCGGCTTCATTGTCCGCAATGCATGAGGGGATCCGTCTGCTTCACTTGGGAGAGGCCGACTATTGCATCGCGGGCGGCGTGAACGCCTCCTTTCACCCCCTGAAGTTCATCTCCTATTCCAAATTGGGGATTCTGAGTCCTGACGGAAAAAGCAAGGCCTTTGACAAGGACGGCGACGGCTTTGCCCCTGGCGAGGGAGTGGGTGTTCTTTTGCTGCAAAGGCTTGATGACGCGCTGAAAGACAAAAACCACATTCATGGCATCATCAGGGGATGCGCGGAGAACCACAACGCACACTCGTTCACGATGACGGCCCCTCGCGTGGAGGCGCAGCGCGATGTCGTCTTGGCAGCTTTGAATGCCGCGGGTCTCGACCCGAGCGAGGTGACATATGTGGAGACTCATGGGACGGGGACGTCCTTGGGGGATCCGATGGAGGTGGAGGCGCTGACCCGGGCATTTCGGACATCCGCCCGTGGCGAACAGTCTTGCAAGATAGGTTCGGTGAAGACCAACGTGGGGCATCTGGAGTCGGCCGCGGGCATGGCCGGCGTCATAAAGGTCCTAATGATGATGCGCCACAGGGAGATTCCGCCGAGTCTGAACTTCAGCACCCCGAACCCGGTCATAGACTTTGAGGATTCCCCGTTCGAGGTCGCCACAGCGCTCTGCGACTGGCGGCCCGGGGAGGAGGGCCTTCCCCTGCGGGCGGGTGTCAGCGCCTTTGGCTTTGGCGGGGCCAACGCGCACATCATTCTGGAGGAGCCTCCCTGCCAATCGCCGGCGGATCAGGACGACACATCCAGTGGCTCTTGGCCCTTTCTCCTCTCCGCAAAGTCCGGTGAGAGTCTGGGGAGGATGCTCGGAGAGTGGCAGAATTTCCTGAAGGATGAGGCACATGCCGGGCACCGTCTTGGGGATATATGCAAGACGCTGCTGACGGGCAGGGAGTCCTTTCCTCACCGTTACGGGCATCTTGTCTCCGACAGGGCCGAACTGGCGGAGACGCTGAGGGGCGCGCCCAAGTCCCTTCCCGAAACCGATGACCGCCTGATCTGTCTCCGGATTGGAAGGCTCTCATGGGATGACGCCGCCCGGATCCGTTCATTCTCCCGACAGAATCCCCCGTTCAGAGAGAACCTGGAAAAATTGGAGGGGCATCTGGCGGCCATTGACAGGGATTTGGGTAAAAGGCTCCGGCAGGGCACCGGCCGGATGGTCCCACCCCCCCTCTGGTCATTTGTCGCAGGCCACGCATATGTTGAGACACTGAAAGACTTGGGCGTCTGTCCAGACATCATCGTCGGCGAGAGTGCGGGGATATGGAACAGCCTGGTTCTGGCCGGAGTCATGAGGGCGGAGGATGCCATTACCGTGCTGGCCGGCTACAAGAGGCCGGATCAGCCTGAATTTTCCCGTCCGAGCCTCATGCTCCACATCCCCGCGGCCGGTCAGACCATCATGCCCCATCGGCCGGACGAATCCTACATCCGCCTGCTCACAGATGATCTTGAAATTCCGGACGACGTGTTCCAGCATCATGTCGCCAAGGCGAGACTGCTGATTCAAAATCAGTTCACCTTCAAGAGATACATGGAGGAGTGGGACGGCCTGTTGAGCCCCAAGGGCGTGGAGCCGAGCCGCCTGCTCCGTGACGCGGCTTCCCTGTTCCAGCGGGACAGAGCGTCGGAGAGGATGCGCCTCCTGCTGGCCCTCGTCATCGCCAGTTCGCTCTCCAGGCTGAACAGAAAATGGGATATCAGCGAGTCCCGATGGACAGATGACCCGAGATTTCATGAACTGCTGTGCCTGATATCGGATGGCGTGATGCCGGGAGAGCTGCTTCCAGACATTGTTCAGGGGGATCCCTCCCAGCTTTCCGTCGTCGCTGACATGCTGAGGCATCGTCAGAATCGGATGAGTCCTGAAAATCCTTACATCTGTCTGAAAAAACATCAGAAACCGGACGAACTCGGGGACATTCGGGACCGGATCCGTGAGATTGCGGACGCTGAACCGGAGAGGGCGAATGTTCCCGTTCCGCGTTCCGATGGCAGGCACATGACGACACTGGCCCTCGGGGAATGTGGCGAGACCCTCGGAGAGAGGATTTCGGAGGTCATCCCGGCAACCGACATGTCGGACCGAACATTCAGGGAGGCCCTGCTCCGCCTATGGTTGCAGGGTGCCGACATCCGTTGGGAAAGGCTCTTCCCCGAAGGGAGCTTTAAAAAGGTGCCGCTGCCCGTATATCCTTTTGAGAGCGTCCGTCACTGGATACCGAAGGCGGAAAAATCGAAATCCGAAAACCGAAAAAACGTCGGGGAGAAGAATCCGAAACTGGGTTACCTGCATCCGCTGCTACACGAGAACACGTCTGATCTCTCGGAGCAGCGATTCAGTTCGACCTTCACAGGTGAGGAGTTCTTCTTGGCCGATCATGTTGTGAAGGGCCAACGGGTCCTGCCGGGCGTGGCCCACCTTGAAATGGCCCGGGCCGCGGTGGAGCGGGCGACCGGGAACGGATCCGGAGGGACCGGCATACGACTGAGAAACGTGGTCTGGACCAGACCTGTGGCGGTCGGTGACGACCCGGTCCGGCTACACATCGGCCTGTTTCCCGAAGAGAACGGGGAGATCGCATTCGAGGTGTACGGTGACTCGGCGGATGAGGAGCCCGTCGTGTTCAGCCAAGGAAGCGCGAGTCTGACTGACGAGGCCGACATTGCCGAATCGGATATCCGCTCGCTTCGGTCCGAATGTGACAAGGAGACCATTGACCCCGACCAATTCTATGAAGTGTTCAGATCCCGGGGCATCAGTCACGGCCCCGCGTATCAGGGGGTCACCGCGCTTTATGCGGGAGAGGGTCAGGCCCTTGCGGAACTCCGTCTGCCCGCATCGGTCTCCGACACGCTGGATGAGTTCATCCTGCATCCGAGCCTGATGGATGTCGCATTGCAGGTCGCCATCGGGCCGACGTCGAATTCGGACAGCATGAAAACCGACGACATCAGACCCGATCTGCCCTTTGCCTTGGAATCTCTTGAGGTTTTCCGCCGTTGCACATCCTCCATGTGGACCGTCGTCCGAGGGAAGAACGGCGGCAAGCCGGATGCCGGGATTCGGAAGCTTGATGTCGATCTGTGCGATGCGGAAGGAAACCTCTGCATACGGATGAGGGGGGTTTCAAGCAGGATGTTGAAGGCGGACATCGTTGCCGACAACCCCTCCGAATCAACCGGCACCCTGCTTCTGCACCCTTTCTGGAAGGAAAGGCCTGTCGGACAGGAGTCGGTGAGTCCCAAGTATTCGGAGCATGTCGTGATGCTGTGTGGGTTCGACGGATCCATGGGAGAGGAGATCGCATCCCGGCTCCCCGGCGTCCGATGCATAATCATGGGATCGGAGGATCAGGAGATTGCCGGACGGTTCTCCTCATATGCGGAACAGGTGTTCGGGGAGATTCGGCGCATCATCATGGACAGACCCGAATCGGAGGTGCTGATGCAGGTTCTCGTGCCGCCGGATGACGGAAGCAGGCTGTTCTCCGGATTGTCGGGGCTGCTGAAGACCGCCCGGATGGAGAATCCGAAAGTCGTGGGCCAGCTGATCCGCATGAGGGCGGATGCGGACCTGATCGCGGAAAGACTGGATGAGAATGCGAAAAGTCCCGCGGATGCGGAGATAGAATACAGGAACGACAGACGGCATGTTCGCGAGTGGCGTGAGGTCGGGGCATCCCCGGAAGGGCGGCCCGCGATTCCCTGGAAGGACGGCGGCGTCTATCTCATCACCGGCGGAGCGGGCGGACTGGGACAGATTCTTGCAAAGGACATTGCAACGTGTGCGGAGAATGCGGCCCTGATTCTGACCGACCGCCTGTCCCCAGAAGACATGAAAGATGATGTGAAAGATGATGTGAAAAAAGAATCGCTGGCGGTCGGCGCAAGGGTCGAGTATCGGCAGGCGGATGTGACGCGGAAAGATGCGCTCACCGAACTGCTGGAGGGCATCATCGCTGATCACGGAACCCTCGACGGCATCATCCACACCGCCGGGATCATCCGCGACAACTTCATCCTTGGAAAGACCATGGAGGAATTTCGGGAGGTCCTCGCCCCGAAGGTCGCGGGGCTCGCAAATCTGGATGAGGCGGCCAAAGATCTGCCCCTCGACTTCTTTGTGTTCTTCTCCTCCGTGGCCGGGCCCCTGGGCAATGTCGGCCAGGCCGACTACGCGTGTGCCAATGCGTTCATGGATGCTTATGCCGAACACCGCGACGATTTGGTGGGTAGGAACCAGCGGCAGGGCCGCACCCTGTCCGTCAACTGGCCCCTGTGGAAGGACGGCGGCATGTGCATGGATTCCGCAACCGAGGAGATGATGTTCAGACGCACCGGCATGGCACCCATGGACACGGAGACCGGCATCCGATCGTTGTACCGGTCCTTGGCATCCGCCAGTTGCCAAGTGATGGTGGCCGCGGGCAACATTCCCCATATCAGGCGCAGACTGCTCCCTGCCGATGACAACGCCTCTCGGGGAGCCCGTCAGCCCGTGCCCCTGCCCGAACACTCGGGCACACTTATGGTCACGGGCGATGCTCCCATGCCCGCGCCCCTGCCCGAACACTCGGGCACACTCATGGTCACGGGCGATGCTCCTATGCCCCTGTCCGAACACTCGGGCACACTCATGGATCAGGTGAGATCGGCGCTGATCAGGACGATTTCTGAACTGCTCAACATCAGAATCGAAAATATGCATGAAAACGCGGAATGGGGCAAGTTCGGATTCGATTCCCTCTCGCTCACGGAGCTGACCAACACGCTGAACAAGAAGCATCGGCTTGAACTGATGCCCACCATATTTTTCGAGCATCCGACCATCAAGAACTTTTCGGAATATCTGACGAATCATCACGGGGATGCCTTTGCATCCCGGATCCCCGATCAGATCGGGGTGATCAGCTCCTCAAAATCCGGGACTGCGGACAGATTTTCGGGATATCCGACGGACCATCATGGGGATGCCCTTGCATCTCGGACTCTTGGTCAGACTGGCGTGACTCACTCCTCAAAGTCCGGGAATGCGGACAGACCGGCCCTTGTGGGAAGGCGCAGCCGTACTTCCCGGTCGTCGGCACCCTTACCTTCCATGCGGAAGCCCGGTTCTCCGGAACCTATCGCGATTGTGGGGATGAGCGGAAGATTCCCCATGGCCGGGGATGTGAGTGAATTCTGGCAAAACTTGCTGGAAGGAAGGGACTGCATCACGGAAGTCCCAGAAGATCGCTGGAACTGGCGGGAGTGGTACGGTGATCCCTCGTCAAAGGCGAACCGGACCGATATCATTCACGGCGGATTCATTGACGGGATGTATGAGTTTGACCCCCTGTTTTTCGGGATTGCCCCGAGGGAGGCCAAACTCATGGACCCCCAGCAGCGGCTGATGCTGATGCATGCCTGGAAGGCTGTCGAGGATGCGGGCCATTCCCCCCGGAGCCTTGCGGGGACGGACACCGCCGTCTTTGTCGGCACCGGCGTCAGCGGCTACGCGGAGCTGCTCTCCCGGAGAAACACCGACATCGTGGCTTACACCTCCACGGGACTGACGCCTTCGGTGGGTCCCAACCGCTTGAGCTACCTTCTGGATGTTCACGGTCCCAGCGAGCCGGTCGAAACCGCCTGCTCGAGTTCGTTGGTGGCGATGCATCGTGCGGTGACCGCCATTGAGAACGGGGCCTGCCGCATGGCGATCGCCGGCGGCGTCAGCACCATGCTGACGCCGGACCTCCACATCAGCTTCACCAAGGCGGAGATGCTCAGCAGGGACGGCCGGTGCAAGACTTTCTCCGATCAGGCGGACGGGTACGTCCGGGGCGAGGGCGTCGGAATGCTCTTTCTGAGAAGACTCAGGGATGCCGAGCGGTCCGGGGACCATATTTATGGTGTGATCCTCGGGACCGCCCAAAACCATGGTGGACGGGCCAACTCCTTCACCGCACCCAATCCGAGGGCCCAGGCGGAACTGCTGAAATCCGCATACACGAAGGCGGGAATCGATCCACGGACGGTCGGCTACATCGAGGCGCACGGCACCGGCACCGCATTGGGGGATCCCATTGAAATCGAGGGATTGAGGACAGCCTTCAAGGACATGTGCCAGACCGCGGGACATTCCGATTCCGACACTTGGCATTGCGGACTCGGCTCCGTGAAGACCAACATCGGGCACTTGGAACTGGCCGCAGGCGTGGCCGGGGTGATCAAGGTCCTGCTGCAGATGAGACATAAAACCCTGGTGAGAAGCCTGCATTGCGAAACGGTCAATCCATACATCAGACTGGATGATAGCCCGTTTCACATCGTGCGGGAGAATGCGGACTGGGAACTGGCGACGGGCACCGATGGCCGGATTGTTCCCCGACGTGCCGGCGTCAGCTCGTTCGGATTCGGCGGGGTCAATGCGCATGTTGTCTTGGAAGAATATCAGGCCGAGGCGGGCGTGCCGGATCCGGGGGACGACGGCCGACATCATCTCGTCGTGCTCTCCGCAAGGGATGGGGAACGCTTGAGGACCTATGCCAAAAGTCTGGCGGACTTCTTGGGAAAGGCGATCTCATCCGACGAACCCGATGGCAGAGGTCTCCCCGAGAGCCTTCGGAAAGACCTGCTCGGCATCGCCTCCGACATTCTTGAGGTTGGAGTGGATGAGCTGGACGCGGAGACCGATTTCAGAGAATACGATTTCGATCCGATCCGACTGGTGCGCTTTTCGGAACGGATCGCCGAGAGGTACGGCCTGAACGTGAATGGCGACCTCCTTCTCAAACACCCCTCTGTCGGCGCACTTGCAGACCATCTGATCGGAGGGCAGGGAGACACCTTGGTCCAAGCCTTCCCGGAGATCCCGCAGGAAGCCCATGCCGAAAAAGAAAAAGGCCGTTCTGGAGATGGGATCCGACTGGCCGACGTGGCCTGGACGCTTCAGGTCGGGCGGGAGCCAATGCGGGAACGCCTGGCGCTGGTGGTGTCGAATCTCGGGGAGCTGATCGGGCGACTGAACGACTACTGCGACGGGAAACAGGATGTGGAAAGCATTCACACAGGCCGTGTCGGAACCGCCAAATCCGAATTCGACCTGATGATCGAGGGGAAAGAGGGGGATCAGTTTGTCCAGACGATCATCCAAAATGGCAAATTCGGCAAGCTTGCCCGTCTCTGGGTGTCAGGCGTGGAGATTGACTGGGACCTTCTTCATTCCAACGGGGTGCCGGGCCGCATCTCCCTGCCGACCTATCCGTTCGCCACGGAGCGCCATTCCATATTGGACGCGAAAAGGCCGGCACTTGAGACCCGATCCCGAGACACCCACAGAGTAAACTCTGAACTCCGGACTGAAAGGCGTTCGGAGTCTGACTTGTTCGGATCCTCAGACACTCACAGAGTAAACTCAGACACTCACAGAGTAAACTCTGCACTCCCAGACAGTCACAGAGTAAACTCAGACACTCACAGAGTAAACTCTGCACTCCCAGACAGTCACAGAGTAAACTCTGAACTCCGGACTGAAAGCGGTTCGGAGTCTGCCTTGTGTGAATATCCAAGCACTCACAGAGTAAACTCTGCACTCCCAGACACTCGCAGAGTAAACTCTGCACTCCGGACTGAAAGGGGTTCGAAGTCTGTCTTGTGCGGATCCTCAGACACTCGCAGAGTAAACTCTGCACTCCGGATTGAAAGCCCTGAGGCGTTTGAAATCCGAAACGAGCCGATTGCCGTCATCGGAATGGGATGCCGGTTTCCGGGAGGTGCGGACAGTCCTGAACGCTTCTGGGATCTGCTGATAAACGGCAAGGATGCGACTGCCAGAATCCCTTCGGACCGGTGGGATGCCGACGAACATTATGATCCGGATCCGGATGCCCCCGGGAAGATGATCACCCGCCGGGGAGGGTTTCTCTCCGATTACGACATGACGAGGTTTGATGCGGGTTTTTTCAAAATGTCCCCCGCGGAGGCCCGGTCCCTGGATCCCCAGCAACGTCTGCTCCTCGAAGTCTCCTGGGAGGCCCTTGAAGATGCGGGAATCCCGCCGCATACGCTCAGAGGGGGACGGACAGGGGTTTATGTGGGGATCTGCTGTGACGATTTCAGAATCATGAAATCGGGCGATCTGAGCCAGCTTCACCTCTACACCGCCACCGGTTCCCTCTTCAGTTGCGCGTCGGGACGACTGTCGCACTTCTTCGGTTTTCAGGGTCCCAACTTCCCGGTGGACACCGCGTGCTCCTCATCCCTGGTCTCGCTCCACTTGGCCTGCCAGGGACTGCGAAATCGAGACGCGGACGTCTCACTCGCGGCCGGCGTCAACATGATGATCACACCGGACATGTTTGTCTATTTCTCAAAGCTGGGTGCCATATCCCCGGACGGCGTCTCCAAGAGCTTTGACGCGTCCGCGAATGGGTATGGCCGGGGGGAGGGATGCGGCGTCGTGGTTCTGAAACGACTCTCCGACGCGATGTCCGACGGGGACCGAGTCTTGGCACTGATCCGGGGAAGTGGCGTCAATCACGACGGAACATCCAGCAGCTTCACCGCCCCCAACGGGGCGGCACAACAGGAACTCATGTGCGAGGTCATGGAGGATGCAGGCATATTTCCTGATCAAATCAGCTATGTCGAGGCCCACGGAACCGGAACGCCGCTCGGGGACCCGATCGAGGTCCGTGCCATCGGGGAGGTTTACGGGAAAAGAGACGACTCCCTGATCATCGGATCCGTCAAGGCGAACATCGGACACCTCGAGGGGGCGGCTGGCATCGCCAGTGCCATCAAGACGATTCTCGCCCTGACCCATGGGATCGTTCCCCCACAAGTTCATTTCCAAAACCCGAGCCCCCACATTCCATGGGATGACCTGCCGATCCGGGTGCCGACCGAGCCGATCCCCTGGCCCAGGGACAACGCCCCTAGGATCGCCGGGATCAACTCATTCGGATTCAGCGGAATCAACGCACACATGCTGATGGAGGAGGCACCTCGTCAGTTGTCCGTCGTCCGTCGTCCGTCGGTGGCTGACCGCCCTCTGCATATTCTGAATATTTCTGCAAAAACCCCGGAAGGGGGTGATGCTTTTGCGAAACGCTATCTGGATTACCTTAGCCGTACCGAAGAACACGTTGGGGACATATGCCACACCGCCAACACCGGCAGGACGCATTTCAACTGTCGTGTCTCCGTTTGTGGCAGGTCGGCTGATGAAATCAGGGAACGACTCTCGGCGAGAGGCAGGCAGTACGCTGTGATCCGGGAGCCGCAACAACCGGTGTTCCTGTTCACCGGTCAAGGGTCGCAATACGCGGGCATGGGAAGGGAACTGTATGAGACACAGCCGGTATTCAGGGACGCGATGATCCGATGTGACGAACTTTTCGGACAGCATGCCGACATCTCGGTGGTCCGTCTGCTGTATGAACATGAGGATGCCGAAAACTTGGTGAATCAGACGCTTCATACGCAGACATCCCTGTTTGCCATCGAATACGCGCTGCTGGAACTGTGGCGCTCATGGGGCGTCCGGCCTGCCGCGACGGTCGGGCACAGTGTCGGAGAATATCTGGCCGCGCTCACGGCGGAGGTGTTCGGCCTTGAGGACGCGATCCGGCTGGTGGCCGCACGGGCGAGTCTCATGGACGCCATGCCAGGGGACGGGCTGATGGCCTCGGTCTCCGCAGACGAGGGCACCGTCCGCGAAGCCGTCGGTGAATTTGGAGACCGGGTCTCGGTGGCCGCGGTGAACGCTCCCGGAAGCGTGGTCATCTCGGGAGAGGCGGCATCCGTCAGGAATGTGCTGTCCCAGCTTGAATCGGAGGATGTCAGGACACGTCTGCTACAGGTCTCCCATGCGTTCCATTCCCCCCTGACCGAGTCCATACGGGACGACTTCGGACGGATCGCGGGGGAGGTGTCATACGAGAAACCGAAGTTGCCGGTGATCTGCAACGTGACCGGAAAGGCGGCCGGGGAGAACGATCTGATCGGTCCGGACTACTGGACCCGGCACATCCGGGAGTGTGTGCGCTTCCGTGACTCGATGGAGACGCTGGCGAAAGCCGGTCACCGGACGTTTCTTGAGATCGGCCCGACCCCGACACTAACCAGTCTGGGAAAAAAATGCCTTCCCCATATCGAGGATGAGGCCCTGTGGCTTTTTTCTCTGCGAAAAGGAAAAGGAGACTGGGAGACCCTGCTCGACAATCTTGGGAAATTGTACGAACAGGGTGCGGAGATCGACTGGCAGGGGGTTGACGCACCATATCTCAGACGGCGGGTCTCCCTGCCCACCTACCCGTTTCAGCGCCAGAGACACTGGGAGAGTGCAAGGTCCGGGAAAATCGGAAGAGCATATGGGAAACCGCCGGCAGGAGACTCGCATCCGTTTCCCGGCCAGAGGATCGTCTCCCCCGTCTGGGGAGATGCCGTCATCTTCCAGTCCGTCTTCACCAAGGATTCGCCGGACTTTCTCAGGGAGCATGTCATCTATGACGCGATCATCTCCCCCGCGGCCGCGCATGTCGCGATGGCCTTCTCCGGTGTCAGGCGGGCATTCGGCACGGATCGGTGCCGCATTCGGGATGTCAGCTTCACGACGCCCCTGTCTGTGAGTGACGCGGAGGCGCGGATCGTTCAACTGATCTTCGAGGAGACGACGGCCGGCGCATCCTCCTTCCGCATTGTCAGCCGGACGGAGTCGGACTCGGATAACGAGTGGCTTGAACATTGCAGGGGCCAGGTGATCCCGGAGTACGATGATGGCGGACAGACGGATCCGGCAGGGGACTCTCTGGATGAAATCCGGGCAAGATGTCCGCTGCATGTCAGCGGCATCGGATTCTACAACAAGTTCACAGACGCAGGATACCGACTGGGGGAGAACTTTCAGCGCATCTCCGAGGCATGGCGCGGGACCGACGAGTCCCTCGGCATACTGGAGGCGGGAGACGGCTCCGGGACCTATGACATTCACCCAGGCCTGATCGATTCGATTTGGCAGACCGGGATGCTCGCCGTGTCGGAAAGACTCGACGAGCTGATCGGCGAAGGGACCATCCTGATTCCGATGACCCTCTCGGAATTCCGCATGCACCGCGTGAATTTCAACGGGACACTCCGGTGCCACGCCCGGGTCCGGTCGTCCCAGAAGGCCTCCCTGAACACGGACGTCACCGTGTGGGACGGCAACGGGGCACTGCTGCTTGAAATCCAGGGATTCACAACAAGGGAGACGAACAGGGCCGTGCTGATGAGACAGGGATATCAGGAGACGTTCTACACCGTCGAGTGGGAGGAACGGCAGGAGACAGATGCGGATGACCGTCCGCTCCCCTTCCAGACCTGCATCGTATTCGTGGATGATCGAGATTTCGGGGATCAGCTGGTGAGGCGGATGAGGGATGAGCATGTCACCTGTCTCACGGTTCTCAAAGGGGAGGAATATGCCCGGATTGACGACGCCACCTTCTCCATCCGTCCCTCCGCCCCGGAGGATGTCCCGCGCCTGTTCGGGGAGTTGCGGGAGATGCTTCCCGATCCCCCGCCCGGCATCCTCTTCTCATGGGGGACGGATCCGCTTTCAAAGGATGTCGGGGAGGCAGACTTAGAAAGTTCGGTCGGGTATGGAGGAGAGATTCTGCTTGATCTGGCAAAGGCGGCCATCGCATTTGAGGGATCTCATCCGCCCCGGATATGGCTGATCACGCGGAATGCCCATGTCGTCGAAGGATCGGAACGTCCGAATCCCTTTCAGAGACCCTTGTGGGGGCTCGGACGGGTCATCTCCCTGGAACATCCCGAATTGTGGGGGGGAAGCATTGATGTCGGTGAGTTTTCGGATAGGATGATCGGGTCGGTTCTGAGAGAGATCAGGACGGCCAGCGAGGAGGATCAGATCGCGTTCAGAAACGGCAGCCGATATACGGCCCGCCTGAGACAGGGTAGGCCTACCGGCAGGAAGGAAAAGAGAGATACCCTCTCCCCGAGCCCGGATGCCACATACCTCGTGACCGGGGCCTTCGGTTCCCTGGGACGCGTGGTGACCCGGTGGCTGATTCGGCGGGGCACCTGTCATCTGGTGCTTCTGGGACGGAATGTGCCGCCCGTTGCCCAAAAGGAGATTGATGCGTTGAGGAATCAGGGGATCCAAGTCTTCGCGGAACAGACCGATGTGTCGGACGTTGATGCGTTGGCCGGGGTGTTTGACAGGATATCTGGGGAGATGCCGGCGTTGAAGGGCATCATTCATGCGGCAGGTGTGCTGGATGACGCCGCGATCATCCGGCAGACCCGGGAACGGTTCAGACGCGTCATGGCACCCAAGGCAGACGGCGCATGGCATCTCCACAGGCTCACGCGGGACAGGGACCTCGACTTCTTCGTCATGTTCTCGTCGGCCGCCGCCCTGATAGGAAGCCGGGGACAAGCGAACTATGTGGCAGCCAATGCGTTCCTGGATGCCCTGGCTGATTACCGAAGGGCATGGGGGTTGCCCGCGACCAGCATCGGCTGGGGTCCTTGGGCAGAGGGAATGCCGGTGTCGGATGCCGAGGTTCGACGCCGGCTCCTCGAACAGGGATTCGGGCTGCTCCGGACCGAGGATGCCTTGGAGAGTCTGGAGACGCTTCTTGCGGAAGATGCGGCTCAGGCAGGGGTGATGCATTTTGACGTGAACATCTTTGTGAAAAATGACGGGAACGGTCGTAGCAGATTCTTCTCACATTTTCTCCGCCCGGAAGACAAACCTCCTGTGTTCGCCCGTCCCGAGGCGAGTTCGGGAATATGCGATCAGTTGAGAGATGCAGTGCCTGAACAGAGAAGCGGCATTCTGCTCTCATTCCTCAAGGGCGTTGCGGCAGAGCAGTCCGGGCTGTCGGACATTGCTGTGGATCAGCCCCTGATGGAACATGGGTTTGATTCCCTGATGGCCGTTGAGATGAGAAGCAGACTCAGAGGGTTGCTCGGGGTTTCATTGCCAGTCTCCCTGCTTTTTGACTATCCCACGCTGGAGAAGATAGGGGAGTATCTTCTGGATGAGGTTCTCGGATTTGACATGGCTGAAATTCATCCAGAAAAAGAGGATCGCAAATCCGACATATTGGACAGGATAGAAAGTTTTCTGGAGAATTAGACATGGATCATCATACTGAACAGAATTACAGGCAGATTCTGAAAGAGGCGGCTCAAGAGATCAGAGAACTGAAAGCAGAAATCAGCACCCTGAAAACTGGAGAACCGATTGCCGTCATTGGGATGGGATGCCGTTTTCCCGGCGGTTCGGACACTCCCGAAGCCTTCTGGCGCATGTTGGAACGGGAGAGGGACGCCATAACAGAGATCCCCCCAGATCGGTGGGACGTAGGCGCGGCGGGTGAATGGGATCGGGGAACGTCCGGGGGGAACCCATCGATCCGATACGGCGGATTCCTTGACGACGTGCGTCAATTTGACGCCGGCTTTTTCAGCATTTCGCCGAAGGAGGCCCGATCCCTTGATCCCCAGCAACGTCTGCTCCTTGAGGTGAGCTGGGAGGCATTGGAGAATGCGGGGCAGGCTCCGGACAGGTTGCGTGGATCCCGTACAGGCGTATTTGTGGGGGTATCTTCCCGTGACTATGTCCGGGCCCATGTCTATTCTGGAGACCCGGAAAGAGTTGACGAGTATGCCCTGACAGGCACAGCATTCAGCACGTTTCCCGGTCGTCTCTCCTATTTTTATGACTTCCGGGGCCCGTCCATGACCGTTGACACCTCCTGCTCGTCGTCGCTGGTGACCCTGCATCTCGCGGTTCAGAGCCTGCGGAACAATGAGTCGGACATGGCGCTGGCCGGCGGCGTGAACGTGATCCTCAGTCCGGAGCTTCACATCGCCTTCTCAAGACTTCAGGCCCTCTCGCCGAGCGGACGGTGCAGGGCGTTTGACGAGTCCGCGGACGGTTATGTCAGGGGAGAGGGCTGCGGATTCGTGGTCCTCAGACGGCTTTCCGACGCCAAGAGGGACGGGGAGAACATCCTTGCCGTGGTCAGGGGGAGTGCCGTGAACCAGGACGGGAGGAGCAACGGCCTGACCGCGCCGAACGCGCCGGCCCAGAGGGATGTCATCCTGCAAGCCCTCGAGGATGCGGGGCTTGCGCCCGACGATGTGGACTATGTCGAGGCCCACGGAACCGGGACGCCTCTGGGAGATCCCATCGAGACCCGCGCCTTGGGGCTTGTCTTTGGAAAGAGGACGCCTGAGGAGAGGGTGGGGATCGGGTCGCTGAAAACCAACATCGGACACCTCGAGGCCGCCGCGGGGGTAGCCGGGATCATCAAGACGATCCTGTCGCTTCGGCATGAGAGCATTCCGGCGAGCCTCCACTTCGACACGCCCAGCCCCCACATTCCCTGGGACGACCTGCCGGTCTCGGTGGTCTCCCGGCCCACCCCCTGGCCCCGAGATGAGGGGAGACCTCGCGTCGCGGGGGTCAGCTCCTTTGGATTCAGCGGAACCAACGCGCATGTGATTTTGGCGGAGGCCCCGCCACGACCGGCAAGGGAAAGGTCCCGGACGGAACGCCCCTCCCACATCCTGACCCTCTCCGCAAGGGATGAGGAGGCCCTCCGCTCACTGGCAACGGCTTATGAGACATTTCTCAGAGAATCATCCGCCGACATCGGGGACATCTGCCACACCGCCAGCGCAGGCAGGAGCCATTTCAGCCACAGGCTGGCCTTGGTCGCATCGACGAGGGAAGCATTCGTAGAAAGTCTGGCAGGATTTCTGGCAGGAAGCGATCCCCTTGCCCCTGCCCCTGCCCGAAACCGGGCACAGGCACGGATCGGGCACGTCGCTGCCCGCGGGAAAAAACGACCGAAAATTGCGTTTCTCTTTGCGGGCGAATCAGACATGCGTTCCGGCAAGGGAGCCCGCCTCCCCGAAGCCGATCCGGGATTGCGTCCACATCTGAAGCGTTGCCAAGTGGCGTCTGACCGCATCCGGAAGGAATATGAC
The DNA here is from genome assembly GCA_029940115.1 of Desulfobacterales bacterium. Lineage (GTDB taxonomy): Bacteria > Desulfobacterota > Desulfobacteria > Desulfobacterales > 4be13 > JAOZRQ01. Next base: position 14,228 of record JAOZRQ010000011.1, on the reverse strand, counting down.
CTGTCTGAGTCGTCAGACTTTCATCTCCGATCTTCCCTCTTTTCGGAGGAATACGCATGGGCCGAATTGTGGAGGACTTGGGGAATCCGTCCCCACAGCGTCACGGGGTGGAATGGGGGAGAATATGCGGCTGCCTGCGCGGCCGGCGTTTTCTCGCCGGAAGATGCGCTGAGGCTGATTGCCGGCCATGGAGAGTCCATTCGCTTTGACGCGGCGCACACCCCCATGGTCTCCGGACTGACCGGGGATATCCTTGACCCAAAGGCCCTTGCCGATATAGGATATTGGCAGCGCGTTCCGAAGGAATCGGGGGATCAGGAACCGGGGGATCAGGAGCCGGGGATCGACGCGCTGAGGGCGGCGGGCTGTGACTGTTTCATGGAAATCGGCCCCGGGGGACGCCTGAGGGAAGCGCATGGGCAGGCGGGTGAGACATGGCTGGCATCCCCGAAACCGGGGGAGGACGTCTGGCAGGTGTTGCTGGACAATCTGTCCGTCTTGTATGTGAGGGGCGCGGATATCGACTGGCAGGAATTCGACAAAGATCATCCAAGAACGCGGGTGCCGCTTCCGACGTATCCGTTTCAGCGCAAACCCCACTGGATCGAGAACGACGTCCTGTCCGAAAAAAGGATGGCCATCCGACCTGAATCCGAGGAGGCCTCCCCGATCCACCCGCGTGTCGCAGAACGCCCTTCAACACTGGTAACCCCAAGGAGGGAGAAAGACGTCCAGCCCGAAAAAAGGATGGCTATCCGACCTGAATCCGAGGAGGCCTCCCCGGTTCGCCCACATGTCGCAGAACGCACCTCAACGCTGACAGCCCCAAAGAGAAAGAAAGATGTCCGGTCCAAAAAAGGAACGCTGGCACTCCCACAGGTAGCGGCTCAAAATCTGTCAGCACCATCAGCGATGAGGAGACCCACAGGCACGTCGTCGTTGGCCCGAATGATGGGCCGGCAGCTCGATCTCACATCTGATGCGATGGCTGAAGTGGTTTCGCAACAGTTGGATTTTTTGCGGGTTCGTGGAATCTCATCCCAACCCCAGCCCGTGCCCATGCCCGACCTCGGACAGGGGAACGGGCCTCGGCGGGGGCACGGGCTCTCCGAGACCTCGGAAGTGTCGCCCGTGACCCGGGGAGAATGGCATCTGTTGATGATTTCGTCAGAGACCGAAGCCGGCCTTGAGGCCGAGACGGAAAGGCTGATCGGACAGATGAGTCAAAAACCGGAATTCGACCTCGCTGAACGGGCGCTCACGCTACAGAGGAGACCATCGTTGCGGCACAGACGGACGCTGGTCTGTCAGAATGCGGATGACGCGGTGCGCGCACTGACTGCCTCCGACCCTGTGCGGGGGGTCACGCAGACCTGCGAATCGTCTGACCGGCCAGTCTTTCTCATGTTCCCGGGCGTCGGCGACCACTACGTCAACATGGGCAGGGGACTCTACCGGACGGACCCGATATTCCGGGAGACAGTGGATCTGTGTAGCGAACAGCTCCTGTCCCTGCTGGGAGAGGATTTGCGGCATATCCTCTACCCCGAAGATGACAGGAAAGGGGGCAAGTCGAAAGCAGATGAAACGCCCGCGCCGCGGTTTGATCTCAGGCGGATGATCAAACGGGGTGGCCAGGAAGATGGGGACGAGGCGAGCCGTAAACTGAACCAAGCGGAGATCGTCTATCCCTGCATATTCCTGATGGACTACGCGCTGGCCCGGATGTGGATGGAACGGGGGATCCGGCCCCAAGCCATGATCGGCTACAGCACCGGGGAATACGTCGCGGCTTGCCTTTCGGGTGTGATGTCCCCGGCGGATGCGCTCTCCCTGTTGGTCGAAAGGGCGCGGATGATCCAGGAACTGCCAAGGGCCGCGATGCTGGCCGTCCCCCTGTCGGAAGAGGAGGTTCTGCCCCTGCTCGGAAATGCGCTCTCCATCGCCATCATCAGCACCCCGTCCCAGTGTGTGGTGGCGGGGCCCGACGACGCGGTGGCCGCATTGGAAAGCCGTCTAAGAGAGTCGGATGTCATCTGCCGGCGGGTTCAGCACTTCCATGCGATCCACACCAAGATAATGACGCCGATCCGGGAGAGGCTGGCGGAACGGGTCGGAGGGATCCGCCTGAGCCGACCCCGGATTCCCTACATTTCAAATGTGACCGGAACATGGGTTACCGAAGGCCAAGCCACCGATCCCCGGTACTGGGTCGAACACACCTGCCAAACCGTCCGTTTTGCCGACGGGATCGGCGAGTTGCTACGGGCAGGGGAGGGGATTTTGTTGGAAACCGGCCCCGGGCAGAGTCTGGGGAGCTTCGTCATGCAGCATCCCGCATTTCAGAATTTGGCAATCCGGAGTGCGAAAATTGAGCGAAGCGGTTTTTCGCAAAAGATGCTCACCCTGCCATCGCTACGCACGAAATACGAGCAACAGGCAGATGAGGCCTTCATGCTGACCACATCGGGGAAGCTGTGGGCTGCCGGCGCGGCAGATTAAACCTCGTTCCCACAGTTTGTAGTTCCGCCTTTAGGCGGTGATGCACCGCCTAAAGGCGGAACTACAAACTGGGGATGCCGGACAAACTTATGTCACAACCCCTTTGCCCTTTGTCCGTGTCCGTGCCCGATGTCGGGCAGGGCGGGGGCCATACGAACCTTTATTTAAGGATACTGAGACAACAAAGGGAATTTTCCCATGAAAACCCATACCAGACAAGACATTCTTTTGACATTGCGATCTCTGACGGAAAACGCGCTACTGACCCGGCCGTCTGAGGATGACATTCACGTCCCGCTTCTCGACATGGGCGCGAACTCCCTCGTCCTCGTGCAGATTCAGCAACGTGTCGAGGAGATTTACGGCGTCAGAACCGAGATTCCCCAGCTCTTCCGGGAGCTTTCGACGATTGACGCGCTGGCGTCCCACATTGAGGGGAATCTTCCGACAGCCCCCCTTTCGGTGCCTCCCGATCCTGAGTCTCAGACGTGTCAGGAACCCGCTCCCGTGATTTCCGCCCCGCCCCCGATCAGCCCGGGTGCCATTCCGGATATCCCCACGGGCGAATTCCCGGAGATTCCCGCGGGCGAATTCTCCTCGGATCTGGAACAGATATTTGCCGAGCAGCTCCGTGCGACGTCCCAAGCGGTCAATCAGGTGGTGTCACGGCAGATCGCGCTGCTGAGGGACACGGGCCTGCTGACGGAATCCGGAGCATCCGGGAAGCCGACGGCCGATCTGGGACCGCCGGCGGAGAGACCGAAGGGAGATATGAGGCGAGAGATTCGTTCGACGGAACCAACGGCAGACCTAAAATCCCCACAAAGAAGGCCTCCTTCCAGAAAACCGGGTCGGAAACTTCCCCAACAACTGCTCTCCCCCCTTGAGATCAGGGCCAGGGGATTGACCGACAAGCAGCAGGCTCATCTTGAGTCGCTGATCGCCCGATACACCGATCGCACCAAAACTTCAAAGGCGTTGGTGGCAAAACATCGCCCGGTGATGGTTGACAGCCGATCCTCGCTCGGATTCCGCTTCACCACCAAGGAGATGTTCTATCCGCTCGCGGTGGCCCGTTCGGAGGGGGCGAGGATCTGGGATATGGATGGCAACGAATATCTTGATATCACCATGGGTCTGGGAGTGACGCTGTTCGGCCACAATCCGAGCTTTGTCCGGGAGGCCATGGATGTGGATCTGAGAGATGTCATCCACTTGGCCCATCGCTCCCCGATTGCCGGCGAGGCGGCCGAACGGGTCACCGAACTGACCGGCATGGAACGGGTCGCGTTCACCAATTCCGGAACAGAGGCGGTGATGGCCGCGCTGCGCACGGCCCGGGGGAAGACTGGCCGGAATCGGTTCGTGATGTTTGAAGGCTCGTACCACGGCCACTCGGACAGCACCCAGGTGATCGCCGGCATCCGGAACGGCATGCCCGTTGGGGTGCCCGCCGCCCTCGGCACCCCGCCGGGCGCGGTGGAGGATGCCGTGGTCTTGGAATATGGTGCCGAAAGTTCTCTTGAATATATCCGGAAACATGCCCCCGAACTTGGAGCGGTGATCGTGGAGCCGGTGCAGAGCCGGAATCCCGCGTTGCAACCGGTGGACTTTCTCCGGGAGGTCCGAAAAATCACCGAGGCGGCCGGCACCGCGCTGATCTTCGACGAGATGGTCACCGGCTTCCGTGTCCATCCCGCGGGAATACAGGGCCTGTGGGGCATCCAGGCCGACATCGCCACTTATGGCAAGGTGGTCGGCGGCGGCATGCCCATCGGGGTCGTCGCGGGAAGGGCCGAATACATGAACGGCCTTGACGGTGGCGTGTGGCAGTACGGCGACGCGTCATACCCTACCGCGACAAGGATCATGTTCGGCGGGACCTTCTGCCAGCATCCCCTGGTCATGTCCGCGACCCTGGCGATGCTCAAGGAACTGAAAAGACGGGGCCCCGGATTGCAGGAGGAACTCAGCCGAAGAGCCGCCCGGCTTGCGGAGAGGCTGAACACTTGGTTCAAGGAGAACGAGGTGCCGATTCGCATCGCGCACTTCGCGTCGATTCTCCGCTTTGAATTCACCGAGAACCTTGACATCTTCTTCTATCATATGATCCTGAGGGGCGTCTTCGCCTGGGAGTGGTTCACCTCCTTCCTCTCCGTCGCACATACCGATGAGGATGTTGAGTGGATCATTCGGACGGTGCGGGAAAGCGTGGCGGATCTGAGAGAGGGTGGATTTTTGCCCCCTGCTACCCGTTCCCCTTCCCCCGCCCGTGCCCCTGATCCTGTTCCCACCCCACCCGAAACCGCTCACGGGCAAGGGATACCACTGACCGGCGACCAAAGGCTCCTCTGGGCCCTGACCCAGATTTCCGAAGCCGGCTCCATGGCGTATCACGTCTATACAACATTTGAACTGAGTGGACCGCTCCGCGTCCAAGTATTGCAGGAGGCGGTTCGGAAGGTCGTTCATCGTCATGAGTCGCTGAGGACGGTCATCCGTGACGAGTCCCAGCACGTCATGCCCCTGCCTCATGTCGAAGTGCCGGTCAGGGACCTTTCCGAGTCGGATGATCCAGAGAGGGCGGTGGACGAATGGTATGAAAACGAGGTCCGAACCCCGTTTGACCTCGCTGAGGGACCGATATTCCGAGTCTGCATCCTCAGGCTCGGAAGGGAGTCGCATCTGCTGGTCCTGACCGCCCATCACATCCTGGTTGACGGACTGGCGGGGTACATTGCCATGAGGGATGTCGCTGAGACCTATTCGGCCCTCTGCGAGGAACGCGAGGTCAGACTCCCTCCGGCGATGCAGAACCGGGAATATGTCGAACGACAGATGCGGCTGGCCCGTTCCGAAGAGATGAAGGCTCATGAGACCTACTGGCTGGAGAGGTTTGCCGGGGAGCCCCCCATTCTCGACCTCCCCGGGGACCGTCCGCCCCCGCCCATCAGACATTATCAGGGGGACCGCGTCACCCTCCCCATTGATGCTGATATCCGCGCCAATGTCGCCAAAGTCGGCCGGCGGGAGGGGTGTACGGAATTCATGACCCTTCTGTCGGCATACACGGTTCTGCTTCACCGGCTGACCGGGCAAACGCAGGTCGTGGTCGGAACGCCGACCGCGGGGCGATCCTTCACGGGGGGGGACACCTTGGTCGGGTTCTGCACGAATCCTCTGCCCGTGCGGAGCGACACTGAGGGAAACCCGAGCTTCACGGAACACCTCATAACGATGCGGGACATCCTGCTTGAGGCGTACCAGCATCAGGAATATCCGTTCTCCGATCTGATTGGGAAGCTGGATCTGCGGCGAGACGGCAGCCGACCGCCCCTCATCTCGACTCTGTTCAATCTGGAGATGCCCGCGGAAGCGCCTGAAATGTCGGGGCTTGAGGTGGCATGGCGCTCCAATCCGATACGATTCACGCCCTTTGACTTGGTGTTCAACATCATGGACACAGGAGACGCCTTGTCATTGGCATGCGATTACAACACGGATCTGTTTGATCCGGGAACCATAGCGCGTGTTGTCGGACACTTTCAGACCCTGTTGAGAGGCATTGTCGCCGGCCCCGAGCGGAAAATTTCCGAGCTGCCCCTGCTGACCGAGGCGGAGCGGCATCGGATCCTTTATGAGTGGAACGACACGGGGACTGAATACCCGAAAGAGAGATGTGTCCATCATCTGTTTGAGGAGCAGGCGGAACGCACACCGGACGCGGTGGCGGTCATTTCCGAGGATCGCCAAGTGACATACTCAGAATTGGACGCATGGGCCAACGGGCTGGCCCATCATCTGCGATCCCTCGACGTCGGCCCGGAGGGGCTGGTCGGTATCTGCATGGAACGCTCCGTCGGGATGATCGTGGGGATGCTGGGGATTCTGAAGGCCGGCGGTGCATATGTACCCATAGATCCGGACTATCCCGGGGAGCGGATCCGTTTCATCCTGTCGGACGCGGATGTGGGGGTGTTGCTGACTCAGGAGCGTCTGCTCTCCAAGTTGCCCGAACATGACGCACAGAGAATCAGCTTGGACACAGGCGACGAATTCGGGAGAAGGGACGACTCCCCTCCTCCCGGCGTGGGGCCGGACAACACCGCGTATGTGATCTACACGTCCGGGACCACGGGACGGCCCAAAGGCGCGCTGGTCACGCACCACAACCTGGTCCGGCTGTTCCTCGCCACCGATCCATGGTTCCGCTTCGGCAGGGGGGATGTGTGGACCCTGTTCCACTCCTGCGCGTTCGACTTCTCGGTGTGGGAGATATGGGGCGCGTTGCTATACGGCGGGCGTCTCGTGATCGTGCCGCACATCGTGAGCCGGTCTCCGGAAGTCTTTTCCGATCTGTTGCATAGGGAGCGCGTGACCGTCCTGAACCAAACCCCCTCCGCGTTCCGTCAGTTGGACGCGGCCGAAGAGGCCGCCCTGCCCCTGCCCGTGCCCGATGTCGGGCAGGATAACAGAGGCACGGGGCCCCGCTCGCCGCTCGCCGCTCACCCATCGCCGGATACGGGCCCGGGTCGCCGCTCGCCGCTCGCCGCTCGCCACTCGCCGGACACGGATCACCGCTCGCCGCTCGCCGCTCACCCATCGCCGGGTACGGGCACGGGTCACCGCTCGCCGCTCGCCGCTCGCCACTCGCCGGGCAGGGGCACGGGCACGGGGTCGGGGGAATCGGACTTGCGCCTGGTGATCTTCGGAGGGGAGGCCCTTGAGATCCGGAGCTTGGGCCCCTGGTTCGAGCGTCACGGGGACATCCGGCCCCAGTTGGTGAACATGTACGGCATCACCGAGACGACGGTCCATGTCACCCACCGCCCGCTGACCACGGATGATCTGAGACATCCGGCAAGCGTGATCGGCGTCCCCATCCCGGATCTCCGCATCCACATCCTAGACCGTCACCTCGGGCCCGTGCCGGTCGGCGTTCCGGGCGAGATGTTCGTGGGCGGGGCCGGGGTGTGCCGGGGATACCTGAACCGGCCGGAGCTGACCCGGGAACGGTTTGTCAGGGACCCCTTCGGTGACGACCCCGGTGCCCGGCTGTACCGGACCGGCGACCTGGCCCGGTACCTGCCGAACGGGGAGATCGAGTTCCTGGGCCGTGCCGACCAGCAGGTGAAGATCCGGGGGTTCAGGATCGAGCCAGGCGAGATTGAGGCCGTGCTCTCGGAACATCCGGATGTGAGGGAAGGCATCGTCATCCCAAGACGGGACGATGCCGGAGGCCATCAGCTGGTCGCCTACGTTGTCCGAAGGCCGGGATCCGAAACCGGATCCGGGGACCGGTCGTTGAGCCTGTCGAAACTCCGGGATCATCTGAGACGGCAGCTTCCGGAACACATGATCCCGGCCTTCTTCGTGTTCATGGAGGCCCTGCCCCTGACCCCCCACGGCAAGACAGACCACCGGGCCCTGCCGGAACCTGACCAGACGCATGTCCGGGCAGACGACGAATTCGTCCCGCCCCAGACGCCTGAGGAGGAGATCCTGGCAGACATATGGGGTGACGTCCTCGGCATCGGACAAGTCGGCATCTTTCAGAACTTCTTCGATGTCGGCGGCGACTCCATCCGTTGCATCAGCGTGGTCGGCAGGGCCAAGGAGGCGGGGCTGAACCTCTCCGTCGAGCAGATGTTCCGCCATCCGACGATCCACGAGCTGTCTCGCATCGGCAGGGATGAGGCGGACGACATCCCCCGAGTTTCCCCGACACAGCCGTTCGACCTGATATCCCCGGACGTTCGGCATCGCATACCCGAAGAGATCGAAGACGCGTATCCCCTGTCCGTCGTCCAGCTGGGGATGCTCTTCCACAGCGAGTACGGCTCGCGAGAGGCTGTCTATCACGACATCATCTGCTACACCATGAAGATGGACTTTGACCCTGATGCACTGCAAAGGTCCCTGCGCGGCCTTGCGGACCGGCATCCCATCCTGCGAACCGCGTTTGAGTTGAGCCGATTCGGGGAGCCGTTGCAATTGGTTCGCAAAACCGCGGACATCCCGTTGCAGTGCGATGATCTCCGCGATCGGCCCGTCTCCGAGCAGGAAGATGCACTCGACATCTGGATGGCAGCCGAGAAGGCGTGGCGCTTTGACGCGTCTCTCCCCCCGATGATTCGGGTCCATGTGCATCGTCTCGCTTCGGACGAGTTTGTCCTGAGCCTGAGCTTTCACCATGCCATTCTTGACGGATGGAGTGTCTCCATGATGATGACGGAATTCTTCCAGACGTATGCGTCCGCGCTCAGAAATGAGGCGCATGCACCGGATGATCCGCAAGACATCCCATTCAGGGACTTTGTCGAACTGGAGCGGGCAACCATTGAATGGGAGACGTGCCGGGCCTTCTGGCGGGAGAAGGTCTCCGACGTCATCCGCCTCGAATTCCCCCGACTCACGGATGGCGTCTCTCCTGAGGGAGGGGAATTCAGCACATATGAGGCACCCCTGAGCTCGGATGTCTCCGAGGGCCTGAGGCGGATGGCGCGCCACGCGAAGGTTCCCCTGAAAAGTGTGTTGCTGGCCGCTCATATGAAGGTGCTGGGCGTGCTGCACAACACGTCGGACGTGATGACAGGGCTGGTGGTCAACAGCAGACCCGAGGAGAGGGGCGGAGAGCGGACACTGGGACTCTTTCTCAACACCCTGCCGTTTCGCCTGAGGCTTTCCGGCGGGACATGGACGGCGCTGGTCAGGGAGACATTCGCAGTCGAACAGGAACTCATGCCCTTCAGACGCTATCCGCTTGCCGAAATTCAGAAACCCTTCGGTACCGAGCCGTTGCTCGGGACGATGTTCAACTTTGTCCATTTTCACGTTTACAGAGAGGCGCTGAACGCAGAAGGGGTCGCCGTCTCGGTCCGAAGGTCTTTTGAGGAGACCGATTTCCCCTTTTCAGCCGATTTTTTCCTTGATGTCGTCTCCTCCCGAATCACCTTGGAACTTTGCAGTGACACCCGTGAGCAGGAACTCATGCAGATCGGGGAATATTACGCCAACACCCTGTCGGCCATGGCGAACTTTCCGGATGAGCCATACGAGACATCCGCGATCCTCTCGGATGATGAGAGGAGACGACTCCTTGTCGAATGGAACGACACGACGGTCAACTATCCGGCGGACATAAGCATCCACCATCTGTTTGAGGCGCAGGTGGAACGCAGGCCGGACGCGGTGGCAGTGGTCTCCGGGAATCGGCAGCTGACCTATTCGGAACTGAACGCCCGCGCGAACCAGCTCGCACATCATCTGATCTCCCTCGGGGTCGGCCCCGAGAGGCTCGTCGGCATATGCATGGAACGCTGTGCGGAGATGATCACCGGACTTTTGGGCATTCTTAAGGCCGGCGGCGGGTATGTCCCGATGGATCCGGCATATCCAAAGGACCGGCTCTCATTCATGCTGGCGGATTCAAATGTCAGCGTGTTGTTGACGCAGGAAAAACTTTTCCCGGATCTGCCGGAGAACGAGGCGCATCTCTTATGCCCGGACAACGGCGTACTCGGGGAAAATGATGAAAATCCTGGCCGCAACATCACCTCTGGCCATCCGGCTTATGTGATCTATACATCCGGCTCGGTCGGCAGGCCCAAAGGGGTTGTCGTCACCCATCTCAGTCTGGTGAATGCCCATCTGGCATGGGAGCAGGCCTATCACATGAACCACATGCGCGCCCGTCATTTGCAGATGGCCAGTCTCTCGTTTGACGTATGCACCGGCGATGTGATCCGCTCACTCTGTTCCGGAGGCACACTGGTCCTGTGCCCGCATGAGCATCTGATGGCACCTGACCGTCTCCACAGGCTGATGATCGAGGAGCAGACGGACTGCGCCGAGTTTGTGCCGGCGGTCATCAAACATCTCGCCGATCATCTGAAACGGACGCACGGGAGCTTGGACTTCATGCGCCTCCTGATTGTCGGTTCGGACCTCTGGCATTCGGAGGACTATGCACAAATCCGCACGCTCTGCCCACGCGCCCGTCTGATCAGCTCCTATGGGGTCACCGAGGCGACGATTGACTCCTCTTTTTTTGAGACGGATGGGGACCAAAGACCCGCGGGTGTCTTGGTTCCCATCGGAAAACCGATGGCCAACATGCGACTGCACATCTGGGATCGGAGGTTTCGGCTCGCCCCTGCCGGTGTGCCCGGGGAACTCTGCATTTCCGGACTCGGTCTGGCGAGAAGTTATCTGAACAGACCGAAGCTGACCGCGGAGAAATTCGTCCCGGACCCTTTCAGCATCGAACCCGGTACCCGTCTTTACAGAACTGGGGATCTCGCCAGACATCTGTCAGACGGCAATCTTGAACTTCTCGGCCGCTTTGACCATCAGGTCAAGGTCCGGGGCTTCAGGATCGAGCTCGGGGAGATCGGGGCGGTGCTGTCGGAACACCCGTCCGTCAGAGACAGCGTCGTCGTCGCGAGAGAAACCTCGTCCGGTGACAGACAGCTTGCCGCATACATCGTCGGCGAAACAGGCGATTCCGAGCTGCGGGATTATCTGAAGAAAAAACTGCCGGACCATATGATCCCCGCGCACGTTGTCTTCATGGAAACCCTGCCCCTGACACCCAATGGGAAGATTGACCGCAAGGCACTGCCCGATCCAGGTCAGACCGAGTCCAAGGAGACGTATGTGGCTCCGGACAGTCCGACTGAGACGGCCATGGCCTTGATCTGGGCCGAGGTCCTCGACCTCAGTCGGGTGGGGATTCATGACAACTTCTTTGATCTCGGAGGCCATTCGCTGCTGGCGATGCAGGTGACCTCTCGACTGGGCGAGGCGTTCCGGATGCAGATCCCTGTGAGGAGTCTGTTTGAATCCCCCACCATCTCGGAACTCGCCGGTCATGTCGAAGTGATTTCCAAAAAGAGGAATGAATCGTTGGACTTTGAGCACATATCAGAAGATGAGGAGGTCATAAAGATATGAAAGCAATCGCGGAGTTTCTGGGGCGTCTTGATGAACGGGGAATAAAAGTCCGGGCTGACGGAGACGAGCTCGCGTGCAAGGCACTTAGAGGTGCGCTGACTCAGGAGATACGTTCCGAACTGGCGAAGCGGAAAGATGAGCTTCTCGCCTTTCTCGCATCCGACTCATCTTACGATCCCATCCGTCCGGCTTCCCGGGATGAGGCCCCTCCCCTCTCCTTTGCCCAGCAACGGCTCTGGTTCCTGGACAGCCTTGAGGGGGGCGGTGCGGCGTACAGCATGCCGGCCGCGTTGCGCATGGATGGCCCCTTGCATGTCTGGGCGACAGAGGGCAGCATCAGTGATATTCTTCGGAGACACGAGGTGTTGCGGACGGTCTTCAGGGAGCAGGAGACAGGGGACGACGGTCATCGGGGGCCGGTTCAGGTGATCATGCCGTGGCAGCCGGTTCGGTTGCCGGTGACCGATTTGGCCGACCTGCCGGAAACCCTGCGGGATGCCGAGGCCATGCGCTTGGCGTCCGAGGAGGCTTACAGATTGTTCGATCTGGAGAGCGGGCCGCTGTTCCGCTCAGGGTTGATCAGGCTGGACGAGGAGGCGCATCTCTTGATGATCAACATGCATCACATTGTCTCGGATGGCTGGTCCGTCGAGATACTCATCCGGGAGATGCTCGAACTGTATGGGGCCTTCGCCGAGGGCAGGCCATCGCCCCTTCCGGATCTGACGGTGCAATATGCCGACTTTGCGGTGTGGCAACGGGAGCGGCTGACCGGGGAGGCCCTGCAAGGGCAACTCAGTTATTGGAAAAGGCAGCTGTCGGGCGCGCCGGCACTTGAGCTTCCTACGGATCGGCCCCGCCCGCCCATCCAGACATTCACGGGAACCACCCAGCGGTTTGTGATCAGGAATGAGACAACCGAGGCGTTGAGACGGTTGAGCCGAGACACGGATGTCAGCCTGTTCATGATCCTCGATGCGGCATTCTCGGCCCTGCTTCTTCGTCACACCGGGCAGGCGGACATCCCCATCGGCACACCGGTCGCCAACCGGAATCACCGGGAGATCGAACCCCTGATCGGCTTCTTTGTCAACACCATCGTGTTGCGGACCGATCTGTCCGGGGACCCGACGTTCACCGAGTTGTTAGCCCGGGTGAGGCAGATGACGCTCGATGCGTCTCCGCATCAGGAGATTCCGTTTGATCGACTGGTGGAGGAGTTGCAACCGGAACGGAGCCTCAGCCGTCATCCGCTCTTCCAGGTCATGCTGGTCGTGGAGAGCGCGTCCGAGGAAATTCCGGATCTGCCTGGAATGAGACTGACGCTCTTGGAGGTGGAACCCGGCATATCGAGGTTTGAGCTGATGTTGAGCATGGAGGAGATGCCGACGGAAATCGCCGGCGCATTTGAATACAACACCGACCTCTTCGACGACGACCGGATCACCCGGATGATCGGACACTTTCTGACCCTTCTGAAGGGGATCGCCGAGGACCCGGAACGGAGAGTCTCCGAGTTGCCCCTGCTGACCCGGGCGGAGAGGGATCAGATTCTTGTCGAATGGAATGACACGGACGCAAAATACCCGGCGGACAAGTGTCTCCACCATCTGTTTGAGGAGCAGGCGGAACGCACACCGGATGCGGTGGCCTTGGTGTCTGAAAGTCAGCAGATCACCTATTCGGCGCTGAATGCCGATGCGGAGCAGTTGGCCCGCCATCTGGTCTCTCTCGGGGTCGGCCCCGAGGTGCTTGTCGGGATATGCACACAACGATGCACGGAGATGATCACCGGACTTTTGGGGATTCTGAAGGCCGGCGGCGCATACCTGCCGCTGGATCCGGACTATCCGAAGGACCGGGTGTCGTTCATGCTGGAGGATGCCGGGGCACAGGTCCTGCTGACACAGGAAGGGCTGATATCCGGACTTCCGGAGCATGTCGGCCGTCACGATAGGGAGGGGGTGTTGCCGGGCATTGTCGGCATCCGTCTGCGCCATGGCATGGGAACCGGAACCCGGCGATCAAGACCCGAGAACTTGGCTTATGTCCTCTACACATCCGGTTCCACCGGGGTCCCCAAGGGGATCGCCATCGGACATCGCAGCGCGGCCGCATTGGTCGGATGGGCCGAGAGGGTGTACGAGCGGGAGGAGCTGGTGGCTGTCCTCGCCTCGACCTCCCTCTGTTTCGATCTCTCGGTGTATGAAATCTTCCTGACCTTGGCGACCGGCGGCAGGCTGGTCATTGTTCGGAACGCGCTCACGTTGCCGAACCATGAGGCGTCGGAATCGGTCACACTCATCAACACCGTGCCCTCCGCGATGCGGGAGCTGGTCGGATCCAAGGGGGTTCCCGCGTCCGTATGCACGGTCAACTTGGCCGGGGAGCCGCTCTCCCAGCGTCTCGTGAACGACATCTACGCCATTCCGACGGTCCGCAGGGTGTATGACCTCTACGGCCCCTCCGAGGACACGACCTATTCGACCTTCACGCTGAGGAAAAGGGATGGGATAACGACCATCGGAAAGCCGGTCTCGAACACCCGCACATATATCTGCGACAAACATCTCCGGCCTGTTCCAGCCGGGGTTCTCGGGGAACTTCAGATCAGTGGGGACGGGCTTGCGAGGGGCTATTACCACCGGCCGGAACTCACCGCGGAAAAGTTCATCCCCGATCCCTTCGGTGACAAACCCGGGTCCCACATGTATGTGACCGGCGACCTCTGCCGTAATCTTCCGGATGGGAACATCCAGTATCTGGGTCGG
>JAOZRQ010000221.1 GCA_029940115.1 Desulfobacterales bacterium | reverse complement strand
TGTAAATCAGTTTAAAGAGTTTGTGAGTTTAATGAGTTTATGAGTTGTTTCTGTAAGCTTCAGGTGCGTTTGTTGCCATCATGTTGGTGTCTGTCATTTTTTTGTGTCGATTGTCAGGTGTGGTGAACTTTTGTCCGGCTTTTTGGCAGACAACTTTTGTCCCCGCATTCCACAACATGGATTGTGGGTGAGAAGGGGATTGCCATCAATCCTTTTGGTATCAAGAAAAGCTTGGGATGTCAAACAAAGTAGGAACGATTCTTTGAATCGTTCGTCTCAATCCCTTTTGGAACTACAAGAATGGCTTATAAGAAGGATTGGCCGTGCATCTCTTTTGGCCTCAAAAAAAGTTTCAGGGTGTCAGACAAAAGTAGGAACGATTTTTTGAATCGTTCGTGTCAGTCCCCTGCATTCCACAACATGGATTGTGGGTGAGAAAGGGATTGCCCCAACATGAACCTGTCGTTCCGGGCAAATGACGGGAACCGGCAATCCCCGAGGCTTCATCCCCTTCAGACGAGGTTCCCGTCATCCCTGATAAAAGATGTCAGGGACAAGTTCTGACCCGGAATCCACTCTCAATTTCCTTGATCCTTTTTGGGCATCCTTCCGGAAATGATCATCAGCAGTTCCTTGGCAAACCCCTTCATTTCGGCGGCTTGGGCCGACAGTTCCTCTGAAGCGGCCGCGGATTCCTCGGAACTCGCGGCCACCTCCTGGGTCGCCTTGTCAATCTCATTGGCCGCGAGGCTCACCTGCTCGATGCCGTGGGTCTGGTCCCGGCTGGCCTTGGTGATGGCCGCGGTCTTCTCCCCCATGATCGTGGCCGTCTCGATGATCCCCTCAAAATCGGCGTTCACCTCCCTTATGGCCTTCGCGGCCTCGCTTACCCGTCGCACGGTCAGATCCAGCAATCGTTGGGTGTCCTTGGCTGCAGAAGTGGATCGCATGGCGAGGCGACGCACCTCCTGAGCCACCACCGCGAACCCCGCGCCGGCCTCCCCGGCCCGAGCCGCCTCCACCGCGGCGTTCAGGGCCAGAAGGTTGGTCTGGAAAGCGATATCGTCAATGGTCTTGACAATCTGGCTCATCTGTCCGGAGTCCGCCTCAATGCGGTTCATCTCCCGGGTCAGGTCGATCAGGGACTTGAGGGAACGGGCCGATTTGACGATGTTCTCATTCATCAGCTGATTGGCCCCCCGGGTCAGATCCGACGTCTCCCGACTCATGGCCGTTATCTGCTCCAGAGAGGCCGATGACTCCTCCAAGGATGCGGCCTGCTCCGAGGCGTTCTGGGCCAAGGACTGGCTGGTGGCCGAAACCTGGTCCGCGGCAGAGGCCACGCCGGCGGCCCCCTGATTCAGCCGCTTGGCGATGTCATGGATGGGCCGGGCAATGGAGCGGGAGATGCGCCAGGAGAAGAGCAGGGCCGCCACAATGATGGCGATGATGATCCCTCCCACAACCCTCGTGATGCGCCGGATCTCCCGTTCCACGTCATCCACATAGATGCCTGAGCCGATCACCCATCCCCATTCCGGAAACAGCTGGACATAAGAGATCTTTGGAACCGGCTTTGATTCACCTGGTTTGGGCCAGAAATAGTCCACAAACCCGGCCCCCTGTCTCTCGCAGATGTCGTTCATCGCAAGGATCAGCCGCTTGCCGTTCGGGTCTTTGAGGTCTGAGATGTCCCTCCCCTCCAGTTCCGGCTTGACGGGATGCATGACCATGCGGGGATGCAAATCGTGTATCCAGAAGTATTCCCTCCCCTCATACCGGAGCACACGGATCATCTCCCCAGCCTTGCGTCTCGCATCCGGTTCCGAGATTTGACCAGACCGGGCCGCGGTTGCCCAATAGTCGACGATGCCGCAGGCGGATTCCACCACGCTCCGGGTCTTCACATACTTGGCCGCATACATCTTCCGCTTGAACTGGGGATGGACAATTGTCGCCAGCACAAGAATGAAACAGAGGATGATGATGATCCCGAGAAGATTTATCCGAGTTGAAAGTTTGTATTTGTAAAGCATCCTTCTTCCCCACATGGCGGGCAAGCGGTGAGCGGCCTGGGGCCGCTCCCGGCCTGCCCCTCATACCTCATCCCCTCATCCATTCGAAATAGGCCGCCGCCACAGTGCCGGGCCCGCAGACGTTGCCGGGCACTGGTCCGAGAGGGGAGAGGATGATGCCTCGGCAGTTCAGGCGGCTTTGGATCAGCGACTTCAGGCGTTCCGCGGTTGCGGCCGCGTCGGCATGCATGATGCCGGCCCGAATCGCCACATGGGGATGGGAAAGGCTCTGTTTCATGAGCTGGACCGCGAGTTCCAACGCGTGATCCGTGCCCCTGATCTGATCAACCGGACAGATCACCCCATCCTGCATGACAAGGATCGGTTTGAGCCCCCGAAGATTTCCACAAAAGGCCTTGGCCCAACCCATAAGTCCGCGTTGGTGCAGATGGGAGGCAGAGTCCGCGACAAAGAGGAGCCGAGTCTCGGCAATCTGTTGCCGGACCTTTTCACAGACCCCCTCCAGGGACTCCCCCTTTCGGACCCATTCGGCAGCCGCAGTCACCGCGAGACCAGTTCCGAGAGAGATCAGACCGCTGTCGATGATCTCGGCCCGCGCATTCCCTTTTGGGGAAAGGCGTTGACCCGCGGTCACCGCATGGGCCGCGGACTCGCACATCCTGCCCGAGGAGAAGATGCCGAGGATATCCTCCTCGGAATGGGTGCGGATGTCCCGAAACAGTTGGAGAAACAGCTCCTCCCTCGGAAAGGATATCCGCGGGGGAACCGTCCTCAGGGCTTGGTAAAAGGCCTCGGGGGTGAGGTCAATGCGGTCGCGCCAAGTCTGGTCTCCGAGGGAGACGGTGAGCGGCACCATCCGGATGTCGAGTTTCCGGATGATGTCGGCCGGCAGGTCCGACGCGCTGTCGGTGATCACGCGCACACGGGGACCATTTTCCGGATCCACCCGGACCAACCCCTTCTGGACCAGATAGAGCAGGTGTTTGTAGGTTTGCAGGTCTGTCATCTGGCTGGCGTCCATGATTGTCCGGACACGGACAAATCGCTGGACCAAGGAGAGCACATGGAACAGCCCGGGGCGATCCTGGTATGAGGCGATCTCCTCCTCGGCCGAGGGATTCAGGCGCAGGCGCCGTTCAAACGTCTCCGGGCGGAGGCGGCTCAGGGTCTCGGCCTCTTGGCACCCCTCTTTCAGGAGGAGATGGAGCGGCTCGGTCACCGTGCCGCGGACCGCGGGCGGGCAGGGTTTGAAATCAAGGCCCCGGACCTTGTCCGAGAAAATCCGGAACAAGGCCTTCTTGCCCATGGAAGAGCCATGAAACGCATGGATGATGCGGCCCTCCCGGGCATAGATGGCGGATCGGGGTTCGGATATCTCCAGCACTCCGGAATGGGCGCCGCGCTCGATCTCCCCCAGCGCGTCTGTCAGCTCGGGCGCGGCCGTGGCGAACCGCGAGAGGTCAACGGTCAGCGGCCCCTCGCCGCTCGCCGCTCGCCCCTCGCTCGCCGCTTCCCGCTCGCCGTTCCCCGCTCCCCGCATGTCAGGGATGTCGATGACGCCGGCCTCAGACAAGGCGGACATCAGCGCGCCCGCCCGGGCCCGGCTCATCCGTTCTGATTCGGCGATCTCATGCACGGTCTGGCCGGCCTGTATCATGGAAAGGACCTCTTGGAGAGCCGCCTCCCCCTCCTGGTCCCTGATCTCCTCGGGGATGTGACTGGTCCGGATTTCCGGCAACACGTGCGGGTCTTCCAACGCGCGGAAAAACCGCTGGCTCACATCCAGCACACGGTCTGCTTGAGCCATCAGGTCGGAGGCCCGGGTGATCCCCGACAGGGAGGACGGGTCATCGGTCTCCTCAGTTCGGAACGCAAAGGTCCCCTGTGTTGCCTCTGAAAGGGCGCAAACCGCCTCGACGCCCCTCAGGGTTCCCATCTGCGCGTCTGTCAGCAGGCCCTGTGTGAAGCAGAGTGATCCTGTGATCCCGGCTTTGGGTTCCGTCAGGGTCAGCCGGCCGGACTTTGGGTGGGACGCGACGATCTGCACCAGCTCCCTCAGCCCCAAGAGGGAGAGGTCGCCATCAAAGTCTGCTTGGGACCCGTAAGACCGGACCTCATGGACCCGGGTCCGAATCGCCTCCATATGGGCCAGCAACTCCTCCATCTTGAACGGCTTGGGCAGGCAATCGGTGCGCCACGTCTTGGCCGGTCTTTCGGTCCCGTCATCAGAGATGAGCAGGATGACCGGGATGCCTGCGGTCTCGGAGGACTCGTGCACGCGCTGGCAGAGTGTCGCACCGCTCACCCCGGCCATCGTCAAGCCCGCGATGACCATCAGCTCCTGCCGCATGTCGGGATCCGTTTGCGCGATCTGTCTCAGGGCCTCCTCGCCGTTCTTGAAATATCGGGCTTCAAAGCCGGAATCAACAAGCTCGCTTTGAAGCAGGTTTCCCATTATCGGGTCATCATCAACGATGAAAACAGTCGGTTCCATCTTTCCTCTCCATCCCCTCATCCTTTATCCTTCAAAATCGCCTGTCAATGCTCTGATCAGCTTGTTTCTCTCTTGGGTCACGGCCTTCTCGATGACACGGATGACTCGTTGCTCGTCAATCACCATGTTGTCGATCTTTTCCGTGACGATTCGCTTGACCAGCTGTTCCAGAAATGCCTTGATCTCTTCGGGTTCATATGGCCTCTTCCCCTGCCCCTGCCCGACACCGGGATCGGGATCGGGAATGGGCACGGGTTCGGGCTTGTGCACGGGTTCGGATGCCTCCCCTTGTGCCGAAAGATCGGTCCCGGAGTGACACGGGAACAGGTCTTTCGGTTCCTCAAACAGGTTTTCCACCTCCTGTTCGATGCTCACGTCGAGAAGATCAAGCAGGTCCTGATTCTGTTGGGGGATATCCACAAAAGGGTCCACATCCTGGTGCCATGCGTTCCCCTCCACCGCGGATGAAGGGGAGGCCTCATCGCCTCGGCTTTCCGGAGCCGGCCGATCGGCATTCCGGACAGAACACGTGGAGGAGAGGAGATCGGACGGTGCGGCAGGCACTCCGGGCTGTGGATCGCCGCGGCCCAACCACGCGTCTCCCTGACGTCTTTGAATGGGCCGACTTGGGGGAGAGGACCGCGGCACGGCTTCGGTTATCCGGTCACGCGCGGTTAGATGGATGACCCTTTCCTGTGCCGGCACGTCTGCGTCTGAGGGCGGGTCCGCTCGGTCCGAATCTTCTGGATCACGGTCTTCCCGGAGGGCCTCATCGAGAAACAGCAGGATGTCATGGTCCACATCTTCGAGCAGCGGGGGATCATCCTCGGAATTTTCCTCTGGAACGTCAAAGAGGAGATCGGTGAGTTGCAGCAGCTCATCTATCTCCCCGAGCTCCCCGAGCTCCCCGAGCTCCCCGGGATCCGGAGTCTCCAATGGATGCGTCCGAATGGGCATGTCATCCGCAGAGAGCCCACCCACCAAGGCGGCCCGTTCGACAATGTCATCCAACTCCCCATGGAGCCTTCCCATCGCCTCGATGTTCAGGGTCTCCTCATTTTCAATCCCATCAATCGCAATCTCTGTCAGTTCCACGATCTTCTCTACCGGGGGGCACTCATCCATGGTCTCCTCTGCCTCGGCAGCATTCAGTTCCGTGGCATCGGATTCCGGAAAGGACCCGGTCTCCTTGGCCAAGGTCACCGGATCGGTCATCTCTATGATCTCCCCCATCTCCTCGGACAGGACGGCCTGCCCATGTCCCTGCCCCTGCCTCTCCTGCCCGACACCGGGCACGGGAACGGGCATGGGCACGGGCTTGGGTTCGGGATGGGGCACTGCTTTGCCGGTGAGGTCAATGATCTCCTCATCATTCAGGGTCAGGTCGTCCACGAGACCAGAGGCCGGTGCTTCCGCATGACACCCGGGCACCACTTTGCCAGTGAGGTCGGCGATCTCCTCATCACTCAGGGTCAGGTCGTCCACGAAACCAAACGCGGGTGCTTCCGCATGACACCCGGGTGCCACCTCTTTGCCGATGAGGTCAACGATCTCCTCATCACTCAGGGTCAGGTCATCCACGAAACCAAACGCGGGCGCTTCCGCATGACACTCGGGTGTCACCTCCTTGCCGATGAGGTCAACGATCTCCTCATCACTCAGGGTCAGGTCATCTGGAGAGAGGATGAGGGCGGAAGGAGGGATGAGAGACATTGGATCGGGCACTTCACCCGGTCTGGGCACCTCTTTGCCGGTAAGGTCAACGATCTCCTCATCATTCAGGGTCAGTTCATCCACAAATCGGAGACCGGGCACCGAATCTCCCTCTGGGACATTTTCGGTCAGATCGCTTGTTCTTTTGTGCGCTTTCATGGGCGTTCCTCAAAAGGCATGGATAAGGATGCTTGACAAGTTTTTTGCCCGACAAGGTCACAATCACATCACCATTCAAATTCGTACCCCCTGATCGGCTCGGATTGCCGCCGGATTTGGCAATCCCCGACAAAAGACGTCGGGGACAGGTTCCGGCGGGAGCGGAAGGGGGTGACGAGCTTGCGAATTGGTGAACCAGGTTTTTTGACTGGCAAAGAACCTGAGACCTTTCAAAAACCGGGTTTCTGTCCGCCCCTGCCCCTGCCGACACCGGCACGGGATCAGGGCATGTGCACGGGATCGGGCTTGGGCTGGATGGACCCCATCCGGCAGGCGGATCGGTGAATCCGAACCCACAGGAGGAATCGGGAAGTTGTCCGGCCACGGCCACCACCCTTTCTGATCATGGCGCTTTTCGGGGAGGCCCTGTGAACGTGAACATGAACGTGAACATTCATTTGAGAGCGGATTCAAGTTCAAGTACAAGTTCAAGTTCGAGTTCGAGTTCGAGTTCGAGTTCAAGTTCAAGTTCAAGCATAAGTTCAAGTTCACGGCCCCCCAAATTTGTTGCAAACGGCACCTTCAATTTTGGCAAGGTATCATATGGCAGGGTATGTGTCAAGATTTAAGGGAAAGGGTGGGGAGCTGATCATAAAATGGAATTTGGCACCCTGCCTTTCCCCTTTTTCCTTGGATGATCTGGAAAAGAAACCCAGAATTTCCAAAAGACTGGGTTTCTGTCCGAGCTGCCCTGACATCGGGCATGGGCTCGGGCTCGGGCATGGACACGGGATCGGGCATGGACACGGGATCGGGCATGGGGTCGGGCTTGTGCTCGGGCACGGGGTTCGGGCATGGGGTTCGGCATGGGTTCGGCATGGATTCGGGCTTGTGCTCGGGCACGGGTTTGGGCTCGGGCATGGGTTCGGGCAAGGAGGAAAGAGGGAAAATCATCCCCAACCCTCACCCCTCATCCCTCCAAACAGGCTTGCCATAAGATTTGAATATGACCTGCTCCTCATGAGGGGAGGGAAAAAACGCGACCGCCACAGTCCCGGGACTAGGCTCATCCCGCGCATCACGGATGGGGGAGAGGATGATGTCCTGACAATTGAAGTGGGAGTGGAGCATGTGTTTCATTTCCCGGGCCCATTCGGAAGCTTGTGCATGCATGATGCCGACCCTGATGGGGGTTTCGGGCTGATCCAAGGACTGTTTGATCCATTCGATGATCCGCCGGCGGGCATCCTTTCCCCCTCTGACCTGATCAATCACGGTGACTTCCCCCTTCCACAGCCCGAGCACCGGCCTCATGCGCAGAATGTAAGCCAGCAATCCCCTGACACGCCCGCCCAATCTCAGGTGACCCGACGCGGGCACCACGAAGAAGACCCGGACCATCGGGATCAGCCGCGCGATGTGATCCCGAAGCTTGTCCATGGGCCAACCCTCCTCGGCCTTGTCCGCAGCCTCTGTCACGAGCAACCCGAGTCCTGAGGAGAGGAGGTGGGTGTCCATGATCTCGATGTGGCAGGTCCCGCTGCCCCATGTCCTCTGCCGCCTCAGTCGCAGATATTCATGATGGTTCCCCTCTTTGGCAGCAAGGGCCTCTTCAACGGATCGGCTGATCTTTCCAGAAGGCAGAAGGGCAAGGATGTCCTTTTCTGGGGCAATCTCCCGAAACAGCTCATGGAACGCCCTCTTGCCAGGACCCGGGAGCGCTCCTCGTCTGTTCAGTTGAAGGATTTCGGGTGTCATGTTCATCCCCTCGGAACGGTTCGCCTGGATTTCAGGAGATGTCAGCAGGATGTTCCGGTCCGCCAAGATGTGGCCCGGCAGGTCCGCGGTGCTGTCGGTGACGACCTGAATCCTTGTGTTCGACTCGGATTCAACGCTGAACATCCCTGTCTTGACCATGTAAAAGAGATGCCGGTAGGTCTGAAAATCGCTCATCTCGCTGGCGTCAATGATGTCCTTTATCCTGCGGTTCTGTCGGGCGAGGGCGAGAACATGTTTCAGACCAGGCCGGCCGTTGATCTTGGACAAAGCCTCCTCGTTGATGGTCACCCGGTTTTCAAACGTGCTCGGCCTCAGTCGCCTCAGCTTTTCAATCTCCTGGTTCCCCTCATCCAGCAGAACGTCGAGCCCCTCCTGCACGGTCCGACGGACGGTGACGGTCTGCAGCTTGAACTTGAAAGCCCCGCCCTTTTCACCGAATATCCGAAACAGGGCCTTTTTGGCCACCGCGTTTCCATGATACGCGTGGGTGATCTCTCCCTGCTGAAAGAAGATGGCCGATCGCTCGGGCCGTTCCCTGATCTCCAGCACCCCAGTCAGCGCACCCCGCTCAAAGCTTTTCAGCACCTTCAGAAACCCCTCCTCGATCATGGGGAACACCCCATGCCTCTCCTGCCCGATACCGGGCACGGGATCGGGGATGGGCACGGGGATGGGCTCGGGCACGGGCGCGGGCACGGGTTCGGGTTGGCCCCTCACCGAGATGGCGCCTGCCTGGAGCAACTTGTCCACCAAGGATCCGGCTCGGATCCGGCTCATCACCCCGCAATGGAGGATGTCGCGGAGGTTGTGGCCTTCGGAGATCATGGTGAGGATGTGCTGCAGGTTCTCCTCCTCCCCTTTTTCAATGGTCTCCCGCGGGATGTCGGGGGTTGTGATCTCCAACATTTCCTTGTCCGGCAACTGGGCGTTCAGGCGTTCCGATGCCTCGATCATGCGCCGGCCTTTGAGCAGAATGGCGCGGGTGTCCTCGGTGATCAGATCCGGCCCCTCGATCTCCTGATTGTGAAATTCGAAATGTCCCTCCGCCCTCCCCATGAGCGCGTAAAACGCCTCGTCTCCCGCTAGAAGTCCCCTTTGGGCGTTCACCAGTTTGCCCTCTCGGAAGCAGAGCCTCCCGATCTCCTTTTTCCCCGCATCTTTGAACAGGATCGCCCCGCTCTTCTGATTCAGGCCCACAATCTGCACCACATCGCTCAGGTCCATCTGGGCAAGATTGCCGCTGAATCCCGCCTGTGTCTGAAAGGTCTTCGCGGTGGCCGCCCGCTCCATCACATGCCTCATGCGGTCAATCAGGCGCTCGATCTTGAACGGCTTGTGCACATAATCATCTGTTCCTGTCCGCACACTTTCCAAGCGTTCCGGGGATTCGGTTTTCGGAGACAGGAACACAAAGGGGATCCCTGAGGTCTCAGGGTCCTGGCGCAGGCGTCGGCGGAGCTCGTATCCGTCCATTCGGGGCATCAGCGTGTCTGAAATGATGATGTCCGGCTTGTAATGGCGGACATTCTCCAACGCGTTTGCCGCGTTGCTGAAATATTCAGCCGCAAAACCCGCCTCACTCAGCCCCACCTCAAGCAGGTTTCCGATGATCGGTTCGTCATCAACAATGAGAACCCTCGCATTTTCTCCTGAAGCGGGGAGATCGTCTGTTTTTCTTTCCATTATTCCTCCGGTAAGGATGAAGGGTTAAGGGATTAAGGGTTAAGGGTTAAGGGTTAAGGGTTAAGGCTTAAGGGTTAAGGCTTAAGGGTTAAGGGTTAAGGGTTAAGGGTTAAGGGTTAAGGGTTAAAGTGATTTGTAAGAATGAATATACCGGGAGTGTCTCAGTTTGTGGTTCCGCCCTCAGACTGAACACAGACTGTGAAGATGTGTCGGGTATGTTCTTTTTCGCAAGTCGCCTAAGGCCTTCATCGGTCATCCTTGTCAAAAGGCATCAACCAAGTGCCCGGCAAATGTCTTCCGGGATTTTTATTGGGAAAGCAACTCTCACAAACCGCGGATGGACACGGATGAGACCGCGGTCTGCGTTCATCAGCGTTGATCTGCGGTTCTCAATGAGACAAAAA
>JAOZRQ010000220.1 GCA_029940115.1 Desulfobacterales bacterium | reverse complement strand
CACAAACACACAAACTCACAAACTCACAAACTCACAAACTCACAAACTCAGAAACACACAAACTCACAAACTCAGAAACTCAGAAACTCAGAAACTCACAAACTCACAAACCCACAAACTCACAAACTCAAAAACTCAGCGTGAGGATAGAGAAAATGAAGAAGAAGATGATGTGGCTCACATCTTTGGTGATCCTTGCCGGGATCATCGGGGGGCTCCTGTGGCAACACCTCCCTTTTTTCAGAGAAAAGGAGGTGGTCTGGATCGCAGTTGCCGGCCCCATGAAAAGTGTGGGGAGGGAGATGCTTCAGGGTGTGCAATTGTGTCTGGACCAGACCCGGAGAGAGGAGACCCTCCGCTGGCATGAGATCCGATTGGTGAAATATGATGACCGGGGCGAGAGGCAGGCCGCGGTGAACGTCGCGTCTCAGATCGCATACGAAAACAAGGTGCTCCTCGTGCTGGGGCATTATGGCAGCGTCGCGTCCCTCGCCGCAGGGGAGATCTACAAGCCGAATGGCATCCCCGCGATCACCGCGTCCGCCACCGACGACTCGATCACCTTTGGAAATGACTGGTATTTCCGAACCGTCTCGGGCAACCAGTCGCAGGCGGCCTTTGTCGCCAATTACATCCTCAGGGACTTGGGGAAGAAGTCGGCGAGCATCATCAGTGACACCCGACCCTACGGCGCCTCCCTCGCCAAGGCGTTCAAGGAGGCCGCCCGGCACCTGAACATGGAAGTCCGGAGAGAATGGCGATTTGACCCCGAGGAGAAGGAACTGGAGGTGGAGCTGAGGAAGATCATCAACGAATTGCGATCCGTGGCGGATCCGGGAGCGATCTTCTTTGCCGCATACATTCCCGAAGGGGCGAGGATCATCACCTCCATCAAATATCCGGGCACCACCTACACGATCATCGGAGGCGACAGCTTCTCCGGCACCTCGTTTGTCGAAATCCTCAACACCTATCCGAAAGAGCGGATGTCCCCGGGATATTATTCCGATGGCATCCATGCGGTCAGTTATTTCTTGGCGGACGTTGCGGATGAGAAGGCGTGGGCGTTCAAAGACGCGTATGTCAAAAAATATGGGAAGACACCCTCATGGCCCGCGGCCTGCTATTACGATGCCATGCAGATGGTGGTCCAGGCGATTGAGAACGCCGAGCTCCATGGGGAGAACATCCAGATGAGTCGGAAGAAGCTGAGGGACGCGCTGGCAGGGTTCGACAGCCGTGAACTGTCGGTCCAGGGGGTCGGCGGAGACATTTTTTTCAACGCACACGGCGATGCCCGCCGCTTCTTGGCCATGGGCGTCTATGAGAATCAGCGGCTCATCCCCGCGTTCTCCCAATATCAGGCCATACCCGGGTCCACCGAGGCCCGAAAGCGACCCAAATCAAGGGCATTCAAGGGAACACGCCCTTCGGACGCGGCCGGCATGATGATGATTGGGGAACAGCCCATGACCAAAACCCGCGTGGTGTATGTCGGCATAGACATCAATGAGGTGTGCAATCTCGACATGGAGACACAGACCTATACCATCGATTTTCACCTTTGGTTCCGTTTTCAGGGCGAATTCGAAGACGCGGCCGTTCGGTTCGTCAACGCGGTGAACCCGATCCGTCTCGGCATGCCGGCCACGGAACAGGTCACCGGGGACATCATCACCCGCTCCTACCGGGTGAAGGCCGACTTCAAAAGCGAGTTTGACCTGCACGCGTATCCGTTTGACCATCAGATCCTGTGCATCCGGCTGCGACATGCCCATCAGAAGCGGATCGAACTGATTTATGTGCCCGACATCACGGGAATGCCCCAAGCCGTGATGCACAAAAATGTCGGAAAGAGCATGATCAACGCGATCACCGGCTGGAACATCAGCGACATCTCCTTTTTCCAAGGCACCACGGTCATCCCCCTTTCCGAGGACAAGAGCGATCGTTACTCGGAGTTCAACGCGGCCATCCAGATCGAGAGAAGGGAACCCGGATTTGTCCTCAAACATTTCAGCCTGATCATTGTGGTGGCGGTGTTCCTCCATTTTGTGTACCTCATGCCGCCCGACCGTCCGGGGCTTGGGATGCTGATCGGGGCCGCACCGGTGGCGATGGCCGAGATTCATCGCCTGAAGTTGCTGGCCCCCCTGCATCCGGGACATGTTCCCATCGAACACGTCTTCTTTCTGGTCTATGCCTCGGCCGCGGTGGCCGGCCTCATCTTCTCATGGATGTGTGTGACCCATGGAAGAGGGAATCCGCGGCGGGCGGCGCGTCTGGCCCGTGCGGGAAGGCTGGCTCATGTCACCCTGCTCTCGGCAGGCGCGTTGCTCATTGCACACCTCCATGGAATCGTGTGAATGGAACTGGTTCTAAAGATTTCAACATACTGTTTGTCTGGAATCCCCAGTTTGTAGTTCCGCCTTTAGGCGGTGCGAGACCGCCTGAAGGCGGAACTGCAAACTGCGCCCGGGACAATCTTTTTGTTGAACTCTATAACGGTTTTTGTGGTTTCCGACACGGGCTGAAAATTGTGATCCGCAGATGAACGCGGATGGCCTGTGCCGGGGCTCATCCGCGTCCATCCGCGGTTTGTGGGGGTTGCAATGAGCAAAGACGTATCCCGACAGCTCGGAGGTGTCGTTCACATACACGGACAACGGCCGGCGGAAGACGGTCACGGCCGGAAACAGGACATCCGTGACCGTCCCGGCCTCCCCAAAAAGCTTATATAATCAGAAACCATGAACGAAAGAAACCAAGTTTTTCCAAAAACCAGGTTTTTCCAAAAAAACTTGAACGGAAGAACCATCAACGGAAGAGACCAAAAAGCCATGAAAAAAAAACAGTTCGTCTTCTTATGTCTGTGCCTCATCTCCGTCGGCGGGATGGTCATCTGGATGTTGTCGGCCCATTCCCCCTTCAAAGAGTCGGTCATCCACATCGCGGCCGTGGTGCCTGTGAACGATACGAGCGGAAAGGAGATCCTCATGGGGATCAATCTGCATCTGAACAAGATCAACCGCCAAGGCGGGGTGAACGGCAGGAGAGTGAAACTGCTCATCCTTGACGACAACAACGACAAACGGATGGCCAAGGCGGCCGCATTGCAGATTGCCGACCAGAGCCCCGCAATCCTTGTGCTCGGGCACAATTACAGTTCCACCTCCATCGCCGCGGGAAAGATTTACAAGAGCCATCAGATACCCGCAATCACGGCCTCTGCGACGGCTGAGGGGGTCACGATGGGGAATGACTGGTATTTCAGCGTCATACCGAACAACACGTTGCAGGCGGGATTCATTGCCAACTACATCAACAAAAGCCTGAAGAAAAAACGGGTGAGCATCATTTTCACCAAGGACGCGTATGGCATTTCCCTGAACCGGGCATTTCAGGACATGGCAAGAAAGACGGGCATGGAGCTCGTGGGAACATGGGAGGTTGATGTCGAAGGGGGGAACGTGGCGGATGATCTGAGACGGATTGCCGACGAGGTGAACCGTCTAAGTGATCCGGGAATGATCTTCCTCACGCTCTTCCCCCATGAGGCGGCTCTGTTGATCAAGCGGATGAAGGATGCGGGGAACACCTTTCCCATCATGGGGCCGGACACCTTCACATCCTCCCTGTTTTTGGAGGAGATGGGAAAATTTCCCCGGGAACTGGCGGAACCCGGATATTACTCGAACGGCGTCTATTGCACCTCTCCGTTCATGATGGACATCGGCGATTTGGACGCGTATGCCTTTGGACAGGAATTTCTGCGGCAGTACAAAACCACTCCCACATGGATTTCCGCGTACTATTATGATGCTGCAAAGCTGGCGGTTGAGGCCATCCGGAGAGTCCATGTCCAAGGGGAGGGATACATTCGGGGGAACAGGCGGCAGGTCAGGGATGCCCTGACCGGGTTTTACGATGAGACCCACGCGATGAAGGGGATCACCGGACACATCCATTTCGACCCCCACGGCAACACAGGCAGACCTTATGCCATCGGCATATATCAAAGTCGGAAGCTGCTCCCGGCACCTTCCCAGTATCAGCAGATCATGGAGACGGAGCGCATCGGCCAGATATTCAGAAAAGTCTTGGATGGGGAGATCATTGCGATTGAGGGGAGATTCATGACCAACACGCAACTGGTGCATGTCGGCATGGACATGAACGAGATCAGCGAACTAAACATGAAAAATTCCACCTGCACCTTGGATTTCCATCTCCGATTCAGTTTTTCCGGAGAATTGGATGACACCAACATCGAATTCAGAAATTCAGCAAGTCCGGTCCGGCTGGGAGAGATTGTCAGCGAGGAGACGGATGGGCGGATGACCACGAGGGTTTACCGGGTGCGGGCCGCGTTCAGGGGCGATTTTGACTTCCATGACTACCCTTTTGACCATCAGGTGATGCCGATTCGCTTCCGCCACGGAAACCGGACAAGGGACAAGCTCATCTATGCTCCGGACATGCATGCCCCGGCTTCGCCTGCCGGCGTGGCCGTCGGGGAATGGCGTGTCGGTGACATATCCGTTTACCAAGACATTCTGGCCAAGGAGGGGCCTCACAAGCCGAGATATGCCACTTCGCAAGAGACCCTCAGCTATTCCCAGTTCAATGTGGACATCCGGTTTGAGAGAAAGGGGCTGGGACATGCGATCCGATGCTTTCTCCCGATCATTGTTGCGATGTTGCTCCTCTATCTCTCGTTTTTTGTGCCCTTGGAATGGCTGGGCACCCGTGTCTTCCTGTTCATGGTGGCGTTTCTGACAAACGCCGGCTTTCATCTCAGATTTCTGTCGGATCTGCCGGTGGAGTATCTGACCACCTTGGAACACGCGTTCCTTTTGGTCTATGGGCTGGGGGGGGTGTCGGCTTGGATGTCGCTCTCCATTCACAGGCTCCATGCATGCGGATCGGAGAGAATGGAGAGGTTTCTGACGAGGGGGGGCAGACTGGGGTACCCGGTTGCCATCTCATCAACCATCCTGATATGGGAGGATTTGGCGTGGGCGGTCTTTCTGGTGTGTCTCCCACCGGCCTGCGTCATCGCCATCAATCACTGGAAACGGGACAAACATGGAAACGCCCCCTTGAATGCAACTTGAAGTGATCAAAGAAACCCGGCCGCTCCATGCGATTTGACATCGGCAACTGTCGGGGCCACAAAGTGTTCTCCCATGTAAATCAAAAGACAGGGTTAAGGGTTAAGGTTTGCTTGCTTGTTGTTGTGGGTTTCAGGCAAGCAAACCCGGCTTCTCTGACAGCTCTGGCTTGTTGTAATTTCATCGCTGATAATTTTTAACGCGAAGCCGGGTTTTTTTCGGGGCTTTTTGGCAAACAACTTTTGTCCGTTGTGAACTGCACGGATTGGGTTTGGCAAGGATGGGCCTCAAATCCCGTCATCCCAAAATCGATCCCCGGCTTCAGCGCAGGCTTTCAGGGTGCCGGCTCAAGCGTGGGAGAGCTCAACAAAGGGTGCCCTGAAACCTTGCGTTGAAGCCGAGGAGCTTGCGCTGAAGCCGAGAATGGAGGTGCAAAGAAGGTCCCTCAGGATGGCAGATTCTCAGCCATTGCCAATCTTTGCACTCCTTTTCCCTGAGCCTCCACAAGCAATGATGGGACAAAAGTTTCCCGCCAAAAACCCGGACAAAAGTTTCACCCACATTCAGCAAACGACGCAAAAAAATGGCAAACACCAACATGATGGCAACAAACAAACCTGAACCCTACAGAAACAAACTCTCAAACTCATTAAACTCTTTAAACTCACAAACTCTTAAACTGATTTACATGGGAGTGTATTATCATGACAATTTTGGGCAAACGCATCCGGATGGAGCGTATCATCAATCGGAATACCGGCAGGACAGTGATTGTCCCCATGGACCATGGCATCTCGGTGGGTCCCATCGCGGGCCTGATTGACATGAAGGTGGCGATTCAGAAGGTGTCCGAGGGCGGGGCCAACGCGATCGTGGAACACAAGGGGCTTGTGGAGGAGGGTCACCGCAAGGGCGGATCGGACATCGGCCTGATCATCCACCTGTCCGGTTCCACCAGCCTCTCCACCCAGCCCAACGCAAAGACCTTGGTCTGCACGGTTGAGGAGGCCATCAAGCTGGGCGCGGACGCGATATCCATCCATGTCAACTTGGGAAATGGCCAAGAAAAGGAGATGCTGAACGATTTCGGCAGGGTCGCGTATGAGGCCCGCACTTGGGGGATGCCCCTCCTTGCCATGATGTACCCGAGGGGGGAGAAGATCAAGGATGAGTATGATGTGAATGTGGTGAGGCATGTGGCCCGCGTGGGAGGGGAGATGGGCGCGGATATCGTGAAGGTCTCCTACACGGGTTCGGAAGAGTCGTTCAGAGCGGTGATTGACGGATGCAACGTGCCGGTGGTGATTGCCGGCGGGCCGAAGATGGACTCGGACAGGGACATCTTGGAAATGGTCAAAGGTTCCATTGACGCCGGCGGCGCAGGCGTCTCCATCGGCAGGAACGTATTCCAACACAGAGACCCCACCCGCATGGTCCAAGCCATTTCGGGGATTGTCAATGATGAGATCAGTGTGGATGACGCGTTGGAATTGATGCTTGATGAATGATGCTTGATGCTTGATGCCTTGATTCTTGTAGAGTGGATTCTGCCACATCCAGCATCCAGCATCCAGCATCCAGTTTCAATTGGGTGCAGTTCGTGTAATTCCAAACTTCTAAGTAATTGTTGAGTAAACCATGTAATTTCAACAAGTTACATTGCATCTTGCTCAAATCGCTCTTTTTGCCAGCAAATTTGTAACATGCTGATATTATTGGATGTTGCAATTCTGATGGTCAGTTTTGGAATAATACGAACTGCACCCGTTTCAATTTGGAGGAATATGAGAAAAATTTGGGTAAATGTGGATCCATATGACAAGAAGATGGTGACCACCGCGCTTGAGGGGGGGGCGGACGGGATCATGCTCCCACCCGGATATGCGGAAAAGGTGAAGGCGCTCGGACGGGTGGAGACGATTGCCGAGGACGGGGACTTGAGGATCGGGGAGGATGTGGTCTTTTTCACCGTGACAAGCGGCGCGGATGAGGAGGAGATCGCCAAGCTGAGTCAGAGCAAGCGGGTGATCCTCCAATGCAACGATTGGACCATCATCCCGCTGGAGAATCTGATCGCAAAGCAGGCGGACGTGATCGCCGAGGTCCAGAATCTGGAGGAGGCGCAGACAGCGTTCGGAATACTGGAGAAGGGGGTCCGTCACATCCTGTTCCATCCCTCAGACGTCATGGAACTGAAAAAGGCCCTCTCCCTGCTCCGTTCCACAGAGCAGAAGACCCCGTTGAATGTGGCGGAGATTCTGGACATCCGGCCGGTGGGGATGGGAGACCGAATATGCGTGGACACCTGCACCGCCATGCGCGAAGGCGAGGGGATGCTGGTGGGAAACAGCAGCGCCGCGCTCTTTCTCGTGCATTCGGAGAGCGTGTCGAACCCTTATGTCTCGCCCAGACCCTTCCGCGTCAACGCGGGGCCGGTTCACGCGTACACCCGGGTTCCCGGCGGAAAGACCCGCTACCTGTCGGAACTCTCGGCAGGGGATCCGGTGCTGATCATTGATTTTCAGGGGAACACCACCACCGGCACAGTGGGGCGGATCAAGATGGAGAAGCGTCCCCTCATGCTGGTGACAGCCGCCTACGAGGAGAAACAGATCACCACGATTCTGCAGAACGCGGAGACCATTCGGCTGACAGACCCGGAAGGGAACCCGGTGTCGGTGGTCCTTCTGAAACCGGGAGACAAGGTCCTCGTGGCCTGCGAAGAGGGAGGCAGGCATTTTGGGCATAAAATAGAGGAAACCATAACGGAGAAATGAAGGGGTAAAGGGTTAAGGGCAAAGAGTTGAGGATATCCCTTAACCCTTAACCCTTTACCCTTTACCCTTTTACCCCTTCATCCTTTGACGACCATGAAACCTGAAGACGATCATACAGATTCTCGTATTGCCGAACTCCGAGGCGAGATTGATGAGATTGATGAAACGATTCTTGATCTGGTCAATCGGCGTCTCGGGCTGGCGTTGGCAATCGGAAAGGCCAAGGCGGAAAAGGGCGCGCAGGTTCTCGACAACGCGCGGGAGATGGCGGTGCTGAAACGGCTCACGGGCCTGAACAGCGGCCTGTTGAGCAAGCACGCGCTTCATCAGATATTCAGGCAGGTCATGGCCGCGTCCCGGGAACTCCAGAAGGCGCACCGGGTGAGCTATCTCGGACCGGAAGCGACCTTCACCCACCTCGCGGCGATGAGCCATTTCGGACATACCGTCTCCTATGTGCCCCAGGGGAGCATCCGGGATGTGTTCCGTGAGGTGGAGAAGGGATCGTGCCATTATGGGGTGGTTCCTGTGGAGAACTCCATGGAAGGCTCGGTCAATGACACTCTGGATCTGCTCTTCGAGTCGGAGCTGAAGATATGCGCGGAAAGATATCAGCTCATCTCCCATGACCTCTTGGCCAAACGCGGCACCCTGAAGGATATCCGGGAGGTCTGCTCCCATCCCCAGGCGTTTGCCCAGTGCCGACAGTGGCTCCGGAAATATCTGCCGGATGTCGCGCTCAGGGAGTGCAACAGCACCGCCCATGCCGCGCAAAGCGCATCGGAGAAACCCGGATCGGCCGCCATTGCCAGCAA
The DNA here is from genome assembly GCA_029940115.1 of Desulfobacterales bacterium. Classification (GTDB taxonomy): domain Bacteria; phylum Desulfobacterota; class Desulfobacteria; order Desulfobacterales; family 4be13; genus JAOZRQ01. The sequence goes on along the minus strand of JAOZRQ010000220.1, from coordinate 1,565 downwards.
TGAGGCCGCGACACTGTACAATCTGGAGGTGGTCGCCTCCAGAATTGAGGATGCCGCGAGAAACACCACCCGCTTCCTGATCATCGGTCAGGACGCGACTCACCAGACAGGGAATGACAAGACCTCTGTCATGTTTGTGACATCCCACATCCCGGGGGCCTTGTACAAGGTGCTGAAGCCGATCGCGGACGCGGGGGTCAACATGCTCAAACTGGAATCCCGGCCCACCAAGCATCGGAACTGGAGCTATTTCTTCCTGGTCGATATCGAGGGGCATGTCGCCGATTCCCCAGTGGAGGGGACCGTGGCCGACATGGGGGCACTCTGCCTGTATCTGAAAGTCATCGGATCTTATCCGAAGGATGAGGAACGGTAGTACACCAATTCGTAAGTTCGTCACACCCTTCCGCTCCCGCCGGATTGCCAAATCCGGCGGCAATCCGAGCCGATCAAGGGGGTACGAATTTAAAAAGTGATGTAGTAGGCTTGTTGCTTGTTGTCTGTGAAAAAGAAACCCGGCTTTTTTCCAAACAGGCCGATTCCTCAACTGCGAGAAAAAGCCGGGTTTCTTCCCCAAACCCGGTTTCTGACACGGTGCGTCATGGAAGCCTGATCGCCCAGTCCTCTGAAGCCTGTTAGTTGTTGCCTGTGAAAAAGAAACCCGGCTTTTTTCCAAACAGGCCGATGAATGACATGATGGCCCGAACAATCCGGCCACCCTCATCAGAAGGTGTCCTCGAAAACCCTCATGACCGTCGGCCATGGGCACCCGTCTCTCTGACGTCCTGACGATCCCGCCCATCGCCTCGGCCAAACAGAAAACTGACCAAGTCCTTCGTCGTGCCACCCGATGCGGGCACACGGGGGATGAGCACAGGCGGTCATCCTTGACGCGGTCGCCAAGGACAAATCAGGGATGATCCTTCCGGACGTGATTCAGTCGCACATCGCGGAGATGCAGGCAGGAGAGGAGGTCTCCCTGTTCGAAGGAGTGAAAAGCCTCCCCACCCTGAATCGGGCCTTGGAGGTGCTCGTTGACGAGGCCCTGAGACGGGCCGACGGAAACCAGACCCGTCTCAAAAGAAGAAAGGAGAAGTGACGGCTTGTCAGTTGTCAGTTGCCTGTCGAGGCAACCGGCAAGTGGCAACTGACAACCTCCACCCTGCCAAGAACCACAAGGATGGCTTATAAGAAGGGCCTCCTCCTGTCATTCCTGACAGGAACTACAAGGATGCAAATTGTTTCACGAGCGGGGATTTGCCAATCCCCCGCGAGCATAAAACAAACGCTCGCTTCGGGTTGGGTGTTGCTCGCTTCGGGTTGGCAAACCCCGAAGCCGTGCAGAACAATTTTGCAAATTGTTCACGGGCGGGGGATTTGCCAATCCCCCGCGAGCAATCAGAAAGGAGTGCCGAACTTGCAGTTTGGCAGTCTGGCACTGCCAAACTGAAACTTTGGCACTCCCGGCGTGAGAGGGCGGGGATTTGCCAATCCCCCGCGAGCATAAAATAAACGCTCGCTTCGGGTTGGGTGTTGCTCGCTTCGGGTTGGCAAACCCCGAAGCC
>JAOZRQ010000219.1 GCA_029940115.1 Desulfobacterales bacterium | reverse complement strand
GAACCGAGCAACGATATGGTTGAGCAACGAGCATGGTTGAGCAACGAGCATGGTTGAGCAACGAGCATGGTTCGGATTTGGCAATCCGAACCGAGCAACGATATGGTTGAGCAACGAGCATGGTTCGGATTTGGCAATCCGAACCGAGCAACAACTCTTATTCGCTCATCAATTCTCTCAATCTGTTTCCAATCCTCCAAATTTTGTTGTTGATACCGCCTTCGGTACTCTCAACAATGACGGCAATCTCTTTTGAGGTCATGCCATACAGGCGAAGTTTGAAAATGATGCGGTCCATCAGCTCCAACTTTTCCAATCCTTTGACAAGTGAAAGTTTTTTTATGCTGTCAAGCCAAGTAATTTCCGAATCTGCAAAGTCACCATCCAGTTCCTCTCCCCAGAACTGTCCGAACGGACTGTCAAAACCTTTCTTTCTGAGGTAATTCTTGGCACTGTTGGACGCAATCTTTCTGATCCATCGCCCAAGACTGTAGCCTTCCCCTTGTCTGTAAAGTCTCAGCCGCCTCCGGTTGTCATCAAACAGTTGCACAAACACATCCTGATGGGCCTCCTCGAGATCCTCTCTGAGCAGGGCCGCGCCTCTTATGACAAACACCTGCCGCACCGTGCTGTAAATCAGTCTTCCATATTGTTCAACCAGTCTGTCACATCTGTTCTGACTGATACATTCATCCAACAATTGCCGTTCTTCTTCATTAGTAAGATCTTTCATCGGGACATCACCTTGTCCGCACTGACTGTTGTGGTTTTGAAATCTGCCATCTGACACCTGTATGCGCCTTGCTTATTTGCAACCAAGTTTTTAGATACAAACACTGCCGCTTATTACAAATCCGGCAGAGGTCTCAGCCCCAGATGAACCAGAAGCTCGTCAAACTCCTTGCGTGATGACCAGAGAATGCGATTTTCTTCGGCAAATTTCCTGGCCTGACCGGTCAGCCCCTGATGGGCAAAAATCCACGGACGCGCCACCAGGGCATTCTTTTCCTCGATGACCCTGTCGGCCTGGGCTTTCAGCTTTTTCAGAACACCTACGCCGACCTTGTCCCTTTTGATCCATTTGCTTTGGCAAACCCACTGCTCCGTGCCTGCCGAGCCGAGCACGTCAATCTCACTCCCCTTTCCGGAACTTGGCCGCACACGATGACGCACATATATGAATCTTGAGGGCATGCTGACATCCTCATCGCTGTTGAAGAAGTCTCCGCACAGGGTCATGCCTTGGGCGTTCAACAGGACCTGGCTCATATGCACCTCAGCCAAATATCCTTTATACTCATGAATCCTCTGCCCGGATTTCCGATATTCGATGACCAATTCCTCCTGCACCCGCCGCTGATCATGCCCCTCGACTTCTATTCTCCCCCAGACCTTCAGAAATTCCAGCAGAATCGGATCTTTCACCCTCCGGAACCAGTCTCCCATCTCCAGATATTCCAGAAGATCTCCCCGTGACAGCTTGATCAGAACATCTCTGACGGTTTCAAGGGGCACATCCGTGCCTTCACGCGTCTTTATCTCTTTCCGGATCCTTTCCAGATTCAGACGGCTCTTTCTGTCCTTCTCCTCATTCTCCTCCAGAGCGGACAGGTACAGGATCCATTTGGTGATCTTGTGTTCGTTGATGCGGTCAATCCAACGGTTGACCTGATCATTCAGCTCGCCCCATATAAAACCGGAGGTGATGTCCACAGCAAGAATTCTGTTCAGGATTTTCTCATCGGAAACAGCTTCCCGCGTTTTGGCCGCATGTCTGACAACCGCGTTGATGTAAAACGGGTTTCCGCCGCACCGTTCCGCCACGACCGGACCCATCACCCGTGAAATTTCGGCTCTGTGATACCGTGCGGCATTTGAGACAAGCTCCTTTCCCCAGTAACCGGACATCGCTTCGATCGTCTCCCCGTCAAATCTTCCGAACAGTGATCCCCTGCCGATGATCTCCTTTGTCAGAATGGTCATTGCGGAACCGGTGACAAAATGGGGACAGGTCGGAGATTCGACGGCCTCCTGCATGAATCCGGCGATGTCAAAGTCATACTGGGGGAGCCGGGTGTTCTGAAATTCGTCCAGAAACATCACTATCGTCGAGTCGTCTATGTCCGATATTCTGCGGGGGGTCTCCAGAGCCATTTTATGCGGAAGTGTGCTGTTGCCTGATATCACGGACTTGTACTTTCTCACCATCAGGCCGAGCGTCCTGGTGAAGGGAAACAGCGACTCCGCATCCTCCGCCAGCGAGATCAGCTCCTCCGACTGGGACTCGTCACACACCATGTCCGGCCGGGCCGTGTGAAATCCCACATAATGGCGGATGAAGTTCTCCAGATAGTGCGCGGCGAATTCCCTGCTGTCCATGGGGGCCTCCGGGAAGCTGTAATACACCGGCACCACCGCATCCGGGTCCTTCGGATCCTGCTCAAAAAAAAGCCGGTTCACCACCCGTTTGAATATCTCGGTCTTTCCCATGCGGCGCTGACCGAGCAGCACGGTGGACATGGTTCTCCGTCCGGCCGCGGCGAGCGCTGCATTGTAAAAATATTCCAAAAATTCCTCTCTGTCGGTATAGACTTCTTCCGGCACTATGGGTCTGACGATCCATCTGTTTTTACCTTCTGTATTCATTTCCCCTCTCTGTTCCCGGGCACGGCTTCTCAATCCCAAAGCGGGTGAAAGAGATGACACGGCCCGGTCTGTAAAGGATCTTTCATCGGGACACCGCCTTGTCTTTTAATCTGATGCTGCCGTGCCGGCCGTTCTCAATGACGGATATGATTTTTCCGTTTCCTGCCAAAGCGTCAATGGCAGCCTCAGCGACAATCTCTGTGTCTGAACCGTGAAATCCGTCTTCCGGATTCTTTTCCCGATACACAATCAGAGGCCACGATCCTCTCAGCCTCCTTTGGGCAGGTATCTGTTTTTCAGGGGTGAGCACAATCCGGTTTTCTGTGATCTGGGCAATGCTGTAACCCACCAGCGGGACCTTCCTGTGCAATTTTTCAGCAAGTCTGTCTGCCATAAGTTCCAATGTGAGGCGATCTTTTGATTCATCATAGACATCCGCCGTCACCAGTATCTCCGAAGCGTCAATATTTTCAAGACTCACTCCGATTTCAATCCCATTTGCAGTTTCATGAACAATCCCCTGAAGCACAGAATGGATTGACCCTGGGTCCGCTTTGTTGCTGAGACTCAGTCCGTGGCCCTGAAAAAGTTCTTCCAATTTATCCCGTATGGTGATCCGAAACCGTCTGCGGGCTGTCATATCTTTCAGAAAATGATGCTGGAACAGAATCTGCTCAATGTCTCCCCGATCTGTCGCTTCAAAAGGATGGATGGCCAGACCGTATCGGTGCTTCAACTGAAATGCCTGGGGAATCTGCCGGGTGAAACAGACCTCTCTGACGCTTGTGTTGCCGGATATGTCAACGGCCTTTATCCTGACAATGTTTTTCCCATGGTTCAGCCTCAGAAAATGGCTGAAAGAGATGACCCGGCCCGGCCTGTGAGAAATCCGGGTGTTGTTGATGCTTACCTCTTCAATATTCTTTTGGCCGCTTACTTTACCTTTTATATATATGGCCTCTTTGAAAACTGTTTCATTGTCAGACCATTCCTGCAAGATAATTTCAGGATATCGGGAACCGCGGGCCTTCAAAAGAGCAGAAAAGCTTCCGCTGTCATCTGTCAAAGCTTCCGATGTGTTCTGAGCAAGCCTCAGGGGATGGGTGACGCAGGCTGACATATCCGCATCTATCCGAGTCTCTGTCTCATTCCCCAGTCTGTCTCTGACCAGAAGTGTCAGGCTTTCTGTCCCCTGATCCAGCAATATTTCAAACCTTACATCTTTTCCCTTGGGAATATCAAGCTTTTTTTTGTTCATATTCATAAAAAGGGAAATCTCTCCGGATTCATCATACAGATAGCCAGTTATTCGGACACCCGGAACAAATTCTTCCACAGTGATGACCGGGCCTGATCTGTCCACATAAACAATGAGCCGATGCTCTGTCTCACCGCTTAGAAGGTTTCGGACGACAACGGGGATTTCATGTCTGCCCTGGTCCAATTTCAGAGCTTCTGCAAACTTCACAGTCCGGTTCGAGCCTTCCATGAAGACCGTCCTGTTTCCCAAAAGGATTTCCGAAACATACTGCTTTTCATCCTCTGCAATTCCGGAGATGACAAGCGGGTAGTCTCTGGTCCATATTTCATCCTGATTTGACGGGAGTTTCGGGGATACAATGGTCAGACCGGGTTCGGACGGCGCCTGTTTTTCCTGTTCCAGAATACGTCTGCGGACTTCATTTAGATAAAAAAATGCCTTTGCAGACGGATATTGTTCCAGGGAAAGGTTCAGTTCACCTTTGGCGGCCTCATAATCCCCGCTGAGATAATGAATCATCCCTTTTTCCCGATGGGGAAAATAATCAGTCAGATGTCGGCCGTAAGTCCGCGCCCTCATTCGATCATCAGACCGACGCTTTATGGCTTCATTCAGATCGGAAAGCGCTGCCTGATAGCACTCCCCTTCCATACAGGAAAGCGCACGCTCATAATAATCGTACCACTGGCCTGTGAAATTGCCCGCGGATTTGCAGAAGGGGATTCCATCTTTCTCACAGACCTGTGAGGAGACTGCACAGCCATCTGACAACAGCAGGACTGGCAGAAACAGGATAAGGAAACTCAGGTTTTTCAGCCGGCTTTTATTTTCAGGATGTTGAAGCATTTTTGCAAACCCTCCTGCATGAAGTTTTCTATATATCAGATAACACAGAGAATGAAAATGATCTTTTTTAAAAACAGGCAAACTTTTTTTCAGGTGAACTGAAAAACAGAGAATTGTGCTTTCTTCGTGTTTTTTATCGGTAAAATCCCCAAGCAGGCAACAGGATAAAATTTTTTAAAATAAATCTGGTGAGAAAGACGATTTTTTTTGTGTTTGTATTAATTGAATGTCAAAAGTTTGATTCTAGGTAATGATTGTTGAAAGTTCAAACAAATAATTTTTCAGGATGTGAGAAAGATGGTTTTCCTGGTGTTAGGTATCAATATGTGTTGCAGGAGACTTGACAACAAGGAGACGTGAGATGACAACGAACCCCATCCGAGAGCAGGAAAGGTGGCTACTGCAGGAGTGCATAAGCCTTGACAGAGGGGACAAACTGATCCGCCGATATTGGAATGTGGTTCATCTTACGATCCAAAAGACCTTTGTTCTCAAAGGGATGCTCTTTATCCAAGAGGATGTTGAGGATCTGCGTAACGAGGTCTTCTTGCGGCTTTTTGACAACAACTGCAAGAAACTGAGGCAGTACAAAGCAGATCGCGGACTCAGCCTCGCCGGATGGATCAGGATGATCGCGGCACAGACCGTGATCATGTACATCAGAAAGAAGGACCGTGCAGGCAGGCTGGGGTCGAATGACATGATCTCCCTTGACAAATCTGAGGAGGAAACCGGAAATGTCCCGGCCCAGGCCATGGAGGCCCTGATCAGAAGGCTTGATGCCAGGGAAAGGCTACTTCAGGTTGCAGAGACCGTCAGAAGGCTGCCCCATATGAGACGCCTGATTTTGGAACTCCATCTTTGGGGCGGGCTTTCCCTCCAAGATATCGCGTTCCTGACGAACAAAACGCTCGGAAACATTTATACCATCAGGTGCAGGGCGATGGCTCAGTTGAAAGAGCTGATGATGGAAGCTTGAATGCCTTATGGCCGTCACGACAGGTCTGAAACTTTTCCAACGCTCCTTTTGGATTTTCAGCGGACATTTTCCCGATAAGGCCCTCTGACATCTGAGGTCTGAAAATAAATATTTTTCAGTGTGTGATAAAGATGCTTTTTCTTGTGTTAGGTATTAATAGAAGTTCCTGTGTACAGGACAAAAAAAGTGATTGTGAAAAGAAACCCGGCTTTTTCCTGCAGTTGGGAAGTCGGCCAGTTTGGGAAAAAGCCGGGTTTCTCGCCATTCCCAACTTTTTGTCCTGTACTCAGTAGAAGTTCACAACATAAAATCGAAATTCTCTGATTTTGTGTGTAAGAAAAAAAGAGTTTCCTGCATAATAGGGAGATAAAGTGGTAAAATTTTTAAGCAGTTTAAGGAGGCAAAAAGTGGAAGCAAGAAAGTTTGACATGATGGCATTGCTTATGGCAATGGCTCTGTTCCTGATGCCGGGAGCACAGGGCAATGTGAATGCTCAGGATTTCAATTGGGAGCCGGCATTCGTGGAAGGAACGGTGTCCGTAAACGGAACTGGCACAAACGCAACAATAAAGGTTTACAGACACTCTGAACCTGTCAGCGAGTCTGCCAACGCAGATGGAACTTACAAGGTGATAATTGGCGGCCCTGAGCAGGGAAGCAGCGCGTGGGATTATGAGGTCTGGTGTGAGGCTGTCGCTCAGGATGGAAAGAGCAGGCTTTTCTCTGAAAAGCAGACTGTTTCCATCGGGTACGGGGAAACTGAAACCGTGAACTTCAGCCTGATCACGCGTCTTGTGAATGGCAGGGTCATTGCTCCGGGAACCCTGTCCGGAGGCTCTGTCAAAGTGACAGATTCCAGGGGTAACCTTGTTGCAAGCGGCATCCAACCTGATTCGGGTGGCAATTTCTCTTTCATGGCTCAACCTGGCACAATCAAGATATCCGGAACCGTGGCATCGGATGGAAGGACATATCATGTCGGCCCTGAATCCGCAACTGTGGCTGAAACAGGGACAAGCAGAGTGACATGCGTCATCCATGCCGGTCGTATCAGTGGAAAGCTCACTGTCGGCGGTTCTCCCATACCCAGCACAAGGATATCTGTAAACAGCGGCGAATACACAACCACTGACGCGGATGGGAATTACAGCATCATTGTTCTCACCCCTGAACAAGATACAAAAACCTTCACGGTTTTCTGTCCAACTGTTTCCATGGACAATGGGAAAGTTCAGATGTATCTGAAAAAACAGACGGTTGATGTGGGCCATGATGATGACAAGACAGTGAATTTCAACATCAGCACAGGTCATGTCAACGGCAAGGTGACATTGCCTGATGGCATTGCCATATCCAGAGGAACTGTTCAGGCAAAAGATTCCAATGGAACAAGTCTTTCACGGACCACCAATGTCAGCTCTGACGGAAGTTTCACGCTTCCGGTACAAGCCGGTTCCGGCATTGTGGTCTATGGCGATGTTGTGCTGAACGGACAGAGCTATGTTCTGGCAGACAAAACCGTGAGTGTGGCATCTAACGGAAATGCAGACGCAAGCTGGACAATAGGCACTGCCCAGATCAAGGGCAAAGTGGCGTTGAGCGGTGTTGGTGTGAAAAATACCGACATAACCGTAAACTCTTCCGATTTTTCAAAACTGAGTGCCAGAACCGATGAAAACGGGGAATATTCATTTACCCTGATGATTCCGGAAGGAACGGTTCACAACTGCAAGATCGGATGTGGCAGTGTCAGTGTGGGTGACGGAGCAGTATTGAATCCTGAGCCTGTGGATGTTTCCGTGTCTTACGGAGAGATTCAAAATATAAATTTCAATGTGGATCCGGGCTACATAAGCGGCAAAATAGGATCTGAGGATGTGGAAGTCTCCGGCGGAAGACTTTATGCAAAAAAAGCCGACACAGACAGCCAGATATCTTCTGCGAATATTGGCTCTGACGGGAATTTCTCCATACCCATATATCCGAACATGGATATCGTTGTGTGGGGACATGTGATCATAGACGGATGCCAGTTGAGTCTGGCAAATCAGACGGTCAGGGTCAGTGCAGATCAGACAAGCACCTTGAAATGGGTCATCAAACCAGCAGAAATTTATGGCAGGGTGTCTGTTGGCAATACAGGTGTGTCTGATGCCAGGATCACCATGTCCGGCTCTGGCACATGCAGCAAGTCTGAATCCACAGACGCAAACGGGTATTACAGCATTGTAATATACATGTCTGAAAATGGTAGCAGACAACTGACTGTCTCATGTTCAAACGCCAAAGTGGACAACGGCAAAACAACACTGACTTTTGAGAGTCAGTCTGTTTCATTGTCTGCTGATGGCCGTGAGCAAGTGAATTTTCATATTGACAATCCCATAATTGTCCCTGGTAAAGTGTCTCCTGACAGCGGAAGCAGCGGAAACAGTGGAAACAGTGGAAACAGCGGAAACAGCGGAAGCGTCAGTATAAGAAGTGGGAGGATCTGTGCAAAGATCAAATGTAGCAACACCACAGTTTGCACTTTAATCAATTCGGACGGAACTTATGTTTTTCCAGTAGGGGACAACTGTCATGAGATTGAAATAACAGGCTCGTTCATAGGAAGCAACGGGATAACCTATGTGATAGATAAGCATCTTTGGGATCCTGAAGAACCTGGTGATGATCCAGGCTCTGCACCAAGGCCATTGAACGGCGTAATAAAAGGAACTGTGACATTGAACGGCCTGGATGATGACACCATTGACAGGCATTATTTCAGTTCATCTGCCGGTTCCGTCAACATCCATGAGAATGGCGGTGAGTATTCCTTTGTTCGTTCAGCAGGCACTTATCGTTTTTGCACGGGCAGCTACAAAACTGCAACTTATCTGAATGGCGGAGACGACTATTTTGTCCATCCCCATTCTTCTTATGACAAGGAGCAGATAGCCCTGAAAGCCGGTGATGAAATCATCAACAATGTGCTGACTGACGCAGCTTTCATCAGAGGTCAGATTGTTCTGGATTATGGCGACAGTTGCAATTCAGATGCACACATAAGCAGCGGAACGATTCGTGCCTACGGTGTTGACGGCACTGAAACTGAAAACGGCTATGCTCAGGACAGGATTGACGGAAATGCGGATTACGATCTTGTCGTGTCCGAGGGCGACTGGCGTGTTCAGAATATTCTCACGAATATCAGAGGAACAACCAAAAAAGGGGACACCATCAACTCCGTTCTGAACATCACTGACCATTCCAATGAGTCTTCCCTGAGAGCGTCAGAGGCAGTTGAAAAGGAGCTTGCCTATCAGAGCGGAATAATCACAGTGAAGTTCATTGTGCCTGAAGGTGTCAGACTGAGGAATCCCCGTCTTGAAGGCAGGCTTGTCATAGATGATGACGACGGCAATGAGAAAATCGTAAGCACCATAAGTGCCAGCGGTTCTTCAGAAGTGGTTGAAGTGGGAAGACTGCCCTTTGCAGGTCTCAGGGGAAGATACCAACTCAAGGCGGTGGCAGATGTGATTTATGGCAGCCGTGTGCTTCCGAACAGGCTTTTCGGGGAGCTTCCGGTCAAGGTCAGGGAATGTGAGCATGACATCAATCCGGGCGGGCCGGACATCATAATAACCGCGCCGGAACCGGGTTACACCACCTGTGATGACAGAGTCCTGGTTTCAGGCATTGCCACTCATCAGGATGATATTGCGGAAATTCTCCTCAATGGCGAATCTGTTGAGTTCGAATCAACGGACAACCCTGAAGATGAGTATGAAGTCTCTTTCAGCGCTTATGCTGTTTTGGAAATGGACGGGAACTCCGTTGAAATGAAGATCACGACAGTTGAAGGTGAGAGCGCGTCCAAGTCAATAACTGTCACCCGTTATGTCGCAGGTGTGTTCACAGTCGGAGATGACGGCGTTGTGAGAATGGACTGGCTGTATGACGGCGGTATGTATGAAGGGGAGCTTGGAATATTCAGCCTCACCGGAATGGATCGGTTTGAGCCGAATTCAACGGAATTCATAGAAGAGGCTGCAAAACGGGCGCTGTCAAACACAGAGCAGGGATATATTGTAATCTCTGATGCGACAGAGGGCGCACGGTTCAGCGGATCTCTCGGTGAGACAAGGGAGTGGAACAGCGGAGTTTACAAGAGCGCAAAGTATTTCAGCATGACTCCCGGGGACACGTTTGCGACGATCCTGGTTCCGAACTTCACCTTGCAAGAACTTTATGATGATCCGGGGACAGATGATGTTGAGAAGAGTCCGCTGTTTTCCCTTGCATCCTCCAATCCGGACCATGACATGTATCTGGGACAGATTGCGGACATCAACGGTGCGGGAAATGCCTTTGTCTATGAGGACAAGGATTTCAGTTGGAGCGACAGGGATTACAATGATCTCATCTTTCAGGTCAGCGGGGTTGTCGTATGTGAGGGAAAAGCCCCGACATTGGATTCTCTGATAGCCGACGGCACCATGGATTATCATTATGATTGGAGAGAGTTCACCGATCTGGGCAAGGTGATGGTGGATCATATTGAGGTGGTTCCCACTCCGGTGCGGATGTC
>JAOZRQ010000218.1:7987-10312 GCA_029940115.1 Desulfobacterales bacterium | reverse complement strand
AAAATCTGAGTGGCAAAACCCGGTTTCTTTTCCTTTAACCTTCATCCCCTTTAACCTCATCAGTCGTAAGTTCTCGTAACATGCTGAAATCATTGATACCAAAAAAATAGGAATGGAATGCTCAGTGCCAATGATTTCAGGCAGTTGCCGGAATGCCTTTCAGGATTTCCAGAGAACTTATGACTGACGAGCTTTAACTGAAACCGGTTTTTTTCCTGTTGTGTGCCAATTTCCATCGTTTTTGAACCATGATTCACAGGATTGGAGGATGACCAGGATTCGTGGCTCACTTCCTTGAGGTTCAAAAAAAATCTGAGTGGCAAACCCGGTTTCTTTTCCTTTGACCTTCATCCCCTTTAACTGAAACCGGGTTTTTTTTCCTGTTGTGTGCCAATCCCTTTGATATCAAGAAAAACTTGAAATGTCAAACAAAGTGTCAAGCATGATGCCATTTTTGTGCAATGATTCTTTGTTCGTGGGGAGCTGCAAGCATGTCGGCCCTACGGGCCTCTGTTCGGTGTCATGATGCCATTTTTGTGCAATGATTTTTGTTCGTGGGGGAGCTACAAACATGTCGGCCCCTACGGGCCTCTGTTCGGTGTCATGTTGCCATTTTTATGCAACGATTTTTGTTCGTGGGGGTTTTGGGTTGTGGGCTCTCGTTGTCATGTCCGGATTTTCATCCATGCATGTGTCGTTGCCGAAGCGGCGTCATGGACCCTCTGCTTAAATGGCGCACAAACTTTTCCCTGACAAAATCGGTTTGCTTGCAAAGTTATTTTCTGATATATCCTGTGAGGGATCAATTGTTGCTGGCCCTGGACGAGGTTTCCGTCATCCCCGATAAAAGATGTCAGGGACAAGTTCTGATCCGGAAATCCACTGCTCTGACCTGCGAAGGATGAAAGTCGCCTGAAACGTCCGGTTTGAACTGGCAAATCCGAAACCCCTCCAAGCCAGCCAGATTTGGCAATCCCGCGGGAGCGTTTGAAATGTTGGCAAATCCGAACCAGCAGACCATCGGATTTGGCGGCAATCCCATGGGAGCGTTTGTAAGGATAAGCTGTGTACAGGACAAAAAAATGACTTGAGGAAGGAAACCCGGCTTTTTCTTGCAGTTGGAGAGTCAACCCGTTTGGGAAAAAGCCGGGTTTCTCGCCCATTCCCGAATTTTTGTCCTGTACACAGAAGGATAAGGATCAATCATGCCTGACAACATGAAATGGAAATACGGCCTGCTCTCCTCAAGCATGCCTTTGGAGCTGGAAGCCTCCAGAGTGCTCACGTCAAAGGGCTTTACCGTCAGTTCAAATTACAAATACGACAAGGGAAACACCGAATCTGTCAGGAATTTGTCGGTTGACTTGTATGCAAAGACCTCTTTTCTTGGGACAGGTCGGGCAAAACTGGAGATATTGATGGAATGCAGACACAGGCATCCGAATATGGCCTGGTTTTTTATGCCGGACCCGAATCCCGCGGAGACCTCACCGGCCATTCCGGGAAATGCCATCCGGATCGTGGACAAATTCTCCTCCTATGTGATCGAATCCGCGGCCGCGGCCGCGTTTGACGCGGGGATGCCGGTCTGTCAGAAGGGGCTTGAAATTGACACGGCAACGGGTGATGTGGATGAGTCCCCATTCCGGCAGGGACTTTCCCAGCTTCAATATGCCATCCCCTATCTCCTGACTGAGAACGTGCTCTATTATATGGAAGAGGATCCCGTGGAAAACCTTCCGTTTATCTTCTGTCCCATTTTTCTTGCCAGCCCGAAATTGTTTGTGCTGAAGAAGGAGGTGAGCGCAGGGGAGATTGAGGCATCCTCCCACATTGAGGATGTCGCGGATGAGACCCCCCATTTGATGATGCATCTTGATTACAGCAAGGATTTTGAGACCCGATGCATCAGTGAGGTCTCCCGGCTGAAAGAGCTTCAGAGAAGCGACAAGGCGATGATCGTTGAGCGGAAACGGGCCGGATATTACGAAACCGACTTCAACCTGCCATTCACCATCATCGAATCCCTCATGGACGCGGACCGTTGCTATCTCGAAGTTTTATTCACCCAGTTTCTCATATGCAACCGCTCACATTTTCCCGGTCTTGTTGACACGATAAAGGCCACAGCCACATCTGCATTGGAAACGCAACGGTTGCTGGATTGAGGAAAATATCTCCTATGTAAATCAGTTTAAAGAGTTTAGAGAGTTTGTGAGTTTAAAGAGTTTGTTGCCCGTGCACGTGAACTTTGTTCCATCATTGTTGGATGTGAGTGAAACTTTTGTCCGGTTTTTTGGCATATGACTTTTGTCCATTGTGAAC
>JAOZRQ010000218.1:0-7887 GCA_029940115.1 Desulfobacterales bacterium | reverse complement strand
TACAAGGATGGTTTATAAGAAGGGGCCTCAAATTTCGCCGTCTCAAAATCAATCCTTGGCTCCAAACCCGACACAAACCTGTCATTCCGGGCAGAATTGTTGGATGTGGGTGAAATTTTTGTCCGGCTTTTTGGCATATGACTTTTGTCCATTGTGAACTACAAGGATGGTTTATAAGAAGGGGCCTCAAATTTCGCCGTCTCAAAATCAATCCCTGGCTCCAAACCCGACACAAACCTGTCATTCCGGGCAGATGACGGGAACCGGCAATCCCCCGAGGTTTCATTCCCTTCAGACGAGGTTCTCGTCATCTGACCCGGAATCCACTTTCAATCTCCTTGATCCACGACATGGATTGTGGTGAGAAAGGGATTGCCCAAATCCGACACAAACCTGTCATTCCGGGCAAATGACGGGAACCGGCAGTCCCCGAGGCTTCACTCCCCTCAGACGAGGTTCCCGTCATCTGACCCGGAATCCACTCCCGATCCCCTTGATCCACGACATGGATTGTGGGCAGGAAGCCCTTCTTGCGTCTTGAACCGCCCCACAGTTCGAACCGCGGATCGGACGGATCACACGGATCGCACGGATTGACTCCCTCCATTGTCTGAGCCGGAATTCGCGTCGACAACACTGGCAAACGTGGACCCCATCGTTTGAGCCGTTCCATGCGATTCGCAATTTGTGCGGGAAAGAGCTACAAACATGTCGGCCCTTACGGGCCTCCATTCGGTGTCAACCCCCTTGCTATCAGGGAAAGCTCAAAAATGTCAAACAACAACTTTCTTTCCAGAAGACGACACTTTGCTTGACATTTCGGGCTTTCCTTGATACCAAAGGGAATGGGCGAACGAGGGAAAAAAACCCGGTTTCGGTTGAGGGGGTGAAGGTCAAGGGAAAAGAAACCGGGTTTTGGCATTCAGCTCCCCTTTGAAGGGAAGGGAGTCCGCATCACAATTCCACATGGGATCCACGTTTGCCAGTGTTGTCGATGGTTTGAGACGCAAAAGGGGCTGCCGGCTCATCAGGTTGAAAGACAATGAACACAATCACCGAAGGTCGGAAGGCAATGAACCGCCCCTTTTGCACTCCCTTGGTTGGGCTCTCACAAACGCCTGACGCGAGCAAAAATTCGAAGCAAGGCAACTTTGTTTGACATCCCAAGTTTTTCTTGGTACCAAAGGGATTGATGGCAATCCCCTTCTTAACCCTCAACCCTTAAATTTGATTTACATGGGAGAAGATGGGACATTGAGTCATGCTGAACATTCACAAGCTTATCATAGACCCTTTTGTGCAGGAGCTCAAAGCCGCTTATACGCGATCTTACGGGTTGGTGGAGCCCAATTTCACCAACATCATCGAATGGACGGGCCATCTCGCGTTGGAAAACATCGCCAATTGCGACGCGCTGTACCACAATGTCGAGCATACCATCATGGTGACGATGTGCGGGCAGGAGATCCTCAGAGGAAAACACCTGAGCGAGGGTGGGGTCTCTCCCAAGGACTGGATGCACTTTGTCATGGCCTGTCTGTGCCATGATATCGGCTTTGTCAAGGGAATATGCAGGCAGGACATCGGGAATTTCTTTGCCACCGGCGTTGAGGGAAAGACGGTGGAGCTCCCCCCGGGCGGAACCTCTGCCGCGCTGACCCCCTTTCATGTGGATCGGGGGAAACTGTTCATCATTGAGCGTTTCGGCGGAAAGCGTCTCTTTGATGGTGATTCCGATTTCATCGCCTCGTGCATCGAAATGACCCGCTTTCCCATCCCGGATGATGATTTCCACAAGGATACCGCCAGTTACCCAGGATTGGTGAGGGGGGCAGACCTGATCGGCCAGCTCGGCGATCCCGGTTATCTGCGAAAGATCCCCGCGCTCTTCTATGAATTTGAGGAGACCGGCACCAATGAGAATATTGGATACAAGAATCCGGAGGATATGAGGAAAAACTATGCGAAATTCTTCTGGAATGTGGTGGATCCGTATATTCAGGACGCGTTGCGATATCTGCGCGTCACCCAAGAGGGGAAGCAATGGATATCCAACCTCCACTCCCATGTGTTCACTGTGGAACACACGTAGATTTGAATGAGTTTCTGAGTTTCTGAGTTCGTGAGTTCGTGAGTTCGTGAGTTCGTGAGTTCGTGAGTTTGTGAGTTCGTGAGTTTGTGAGTTTCTGAGTTTGTTTTTGTAGGGCTCAAGCTTGATTGTTGCCGCTGTGTTGATGGTTGCCTTTTTTTTGTGCGTTGATTGTCAGATGTGGGTGGAACCTTTGTCCGGCTTTTTGGCAGACAACCTTTGTCCTCCCTGTGATGTTTCAACCGCAGATGAACGCAGATGGCTTTTAATAAGTACCTGGCCAAAAGTTTTCCTGTATTTTATGGGTGCTGTTCCCTGACAATTCTGAATCTGATTCTGGAAAATATATGGCCGGGTACCTTTGGTATCGAGAAGGGCGCATTTGCAGGTTGGGGAAATTGTCCCGTAGGGACTTGTGAAGATAGCCCGGCAATTCATTGCCGGGGTCGGCATACACAATTTGTCCAGTCCCGTAGGGACGACTGAACTTGTTGAAATGCAATGAGCATCAAAAAAAGCTTGGGATGTCAAACAAGGCTGCTACCATTTTTGACTTGAGTTTGTCAAGTCCCTTCCGCCTCGGCATCAATGCCGAGGCTGACAGCGAAGGCAGCCTGAAGGCAGCTGTCAAAAAAAGAGGATTTTGGCATCCATGCTTGGCGTTCGATGTTTGTCGGTTTCCTTGCTTGCATCAAAGGAATTCGCGACCTTCCAAAGCCGGATGTCATCCAACAACGTCAGTCCTGCCAGATCAGACCGAAGGTTCGGGGGCATGTCCGACTCAAAAGCCGGCAACAGAAGGATGACAGATTGCCTGATCACCTCCTCAGAAGTGAGAGAAGTTGCGTGGGCCGTCATTCTGACACGTTCATAGATTGAATTTGGCAGTTTTACTGTGATGGTCCGGGAGAAAATCTCTGCCGGCCTTGGCAGTGGCGCTGTTGGCCGCGTAATCCACCCCCACATCCGACACACTCTCACGGGTCAGGCTGACGGTGAAGGTGATGGCCTCGGCATCCCCGGCCGCGACCGGATTGTTGATGGAGAGGGTCGGGGCCTCGTCGTCGTCTCGGATGGTCCCAGTACCGGTCTCATCCATGATCGTCCCGTTCACCGGATTCGAGAGCCGGACAAGGAAGGTCTCATCCCCTTCCTCCATGGTGTCCCCGTTCACCGTCACCTCAATGGTCATCTTCGTGCCGCCAACGGGGAAGGTCAGGGTTCCGGATGCGGGCTCATAATCGGTCCCGGCCGCGGTCTCATCCTCGGTCTGGTAATCCACCGTGGTCCCCTCACCCGCGGGCGAGGCGAGGCTCACCGTGAATTCTGCTTGCATCCCCTTCGGTGACCCTCGCGTCTTCGATGAAAATCTGGGTCAGGGTGTCATCGTTTATGATGGTTCCGGTCCCTTGGCTGTTTGAGATGCCCGCGTTTTGGGGGTTGAGAAAGAAGGTCTCATCCGCTTCCACCAAGGTGTCCCCGATGACGGCCACCGCGACGGTCCGAATGGTGTCCCCGGGATTGAAGGTGAGGGTTTCGGTCTCCACCGCCTCATAATCAGTCCCGCCGGTCGCGGTCTCGTCTGCGGTCTGGTAGTCCACCGAGATCATCTTGCTGCTGGGGCTGGAGAGGCTCACGGTGAAGAGGAGGTACGCGGTCCCGGAATCCCCTTCGATGACTGATGCGTCCTCAACCGAGATGGCCGACGCGCCATCATCGTTGCTGATCTTGCCGATTCCCTGGAAATCGGAGAGGGTCGCATTGGAGGGGCCTGAGAGGTTCACATAAAAGGTCTCGTCATTCTCATCGGTGGTGTCGCCGTTGACTTGGATGTCAATGGTCTGGCTGGTCTCTCCGGGGGCAAAGGTGAGGGTGACGGGATCCAGGGCCACATAGTCTATGCCGGCGATCGCGGTGTAATCGGCAGTCTGGCAACTGACGGTGACGGTCCGGCTGCTCGCGGTGGAGAGGCTCACGGTGAAGGTCGCGTTCCCGGTCTCCGCGTCCCCTTCGGTCACGGTGACATCGGTGATGGAGAGCGTGGGGGGATCGTCATCCGTTGTGATGGTGCCGATGCCCTGACTGTCCGAGAGAGACGCGTTCACTGGCGGCGAGAGGTTGAGGTAGAAGGTCTCGGTGTCCTCATCCATGATATCCCCGTGGACCGCCACGTTGATGCTCTTGCTGGTCTGGCCTGGGCTGAAGGAGAGGGTTCCCGGGCCTACTGCTGTGTAATCGGTTCCGGCCACTGCGGTGTTGTCCGCGGTCTGGTAGTCCACCGTGATGCTTTTGCTGCTCGCGGCGGAGAGGCTGACCGTGAACGTCGCGTTGACGCTCCCGCTGTTCCCTTCGGTCACGGGGGCGTCGGTGATGGAGATGCCGGGAGAGGGGTCGTCGTCATTGATGGTTCCGATGCCTTGGCCGTCCGCGAGGGTCGCGTTGGTGGGGCTGGAGAGGTTGACTGTGAAGGTCTCGTTCTCCTCGTCTATGGTATCGCCGAGGATGGTGACCGCGAAGGTCTTGCTGGTTTCGCCGAGGTCGGGGTCAAAGGTGAGTGGGGGTTGTCGCTGCTGGGATCTGTCAAACTCATATCAATATTTTCATTAGGTTCGGACAGACTTTGGGAATCAGATTACACCCCAACACAATGGCTTGGCCTGTGATATTTTTCACATCTCTGACAACTGGTACATGAAAGCCGAGTTTGGAGAATCCGCTTTTCAGAGCAATGGCCACCTCATCAAACGCTTGGCTGTGGACAAAACCGGGAGGGCTGACCACCCATATGCAATATCGCCCGTCCAGATTTTTCTCCCTTTTGAAACCTCTTGGCTTTCCACGAAGATGTTCAAGTTGTTGCCTGTCGGTCTCACTTAACAGGATTTTTCTCAATTGAACGGACATCAGATCAACAGCCCGCGGGGTACGCATGATATCTTCCGGTGTCCTTCCATCGGATTGAAGCCGAATCCCCAGATCACTCAGCTTAAATTGAAGCTTCTCCGTTGTAAAGCGGGCTTGGGTCCATCCCAGATACCAGAACCAGTCGGCATAATACAGCCAGCTCTTCTCATTGAAGGCCCGGACATGGGTCGGGTCCTGCCAAGCCCCATAAGAGAGGTCATAAGGGACCATGATGTCAAGAATCCCTCCCTGTTTCAGGATATCCAAGCAACTTTTCATGCAGGCCGTCAGATTCGGGATATGCTCCAGCACATCATAAGCGAGAATCTTTTCAAGCGAATTTTTTCTGATCTCTATTTCACCGAACCGGCTGGTGACAAATTTTTGCCCCTCCTTTTCTGGAAACGGCTTGTTGAGATCATAAACGATGTCCGGCTCCCAGTATTCATCAATATCGAGGTTCAGACAGTCCTCTCTGAAGTTTTTCCCACTGCCGATGTTTAATTGTCTTGGAAATTTCATAAAATCAAATAATGGACTTTTTTATAAGCCAAAATGATCCGCCAGCTACGTCGGTAACGCCAATAATTTTTCTGATCTGGCTGTGTGGCGGGAGAATGCCGCCGTAACGGTGCTTTAAAGTGTATGTGCAGCCAGAGAATTTTGCTATGACTGGACTCTTTTCCGATCTGAAGTCGGTCCTCACGTCAGATGAGATGATGAGCCCCGCTTCCGCGAATCTGCTGATTGTCTCCGTGATCTCAGACAGGTATTCTGTGAGCAACATATGTGATCTCTCTCAAATCGGTCAGTTCCTGAAAAATTTTCTCCCTGATTCGCATCTCCTCCTCTGTCTGGTAGGCATAAGGATCAGGGTTCCAGTCTTGGATGATGTGGTCCGGGATCCAAGCGGGACGGTCCACAACCAAGTTCGGTTCCGGCATTTTCAGGGCAATGCTCATGATGACACCTCAACTTTCTTGAACTTGCCAAACAGTTTATCCGAACCTGTCGGATTTGTCAATCCCAAAGTTGTCGGTTGTCAGTTGCCTGTTGCCGCGACAGTGGATTCCCGCTTTCGCGGGAATGACGCCAAGGATGAGGTGAAACTGGCCACTGACAACGGGCCACAGAGCACTGACCACTGACCACACACCATCAGCACCCGACCGTGTGAATCACCTTCCCGTTGAAGTCCTCGGTCCGCCAGAAGATCTTCTCGTCCCACAGGACCGTCTTGCGCCTGTCGAACACGATGAGCCACCCCTCCGCGCAGCCGAACTTGTCCATGTACCGGGCAATCTGGTCCCTTCCCTCCCCGTAGGTGGCCTCGCCGTAGCGCAGCTTCAGCTCGACCGGATAGTCGGCCCCTTGGTGATGGACGCACAGGTCGAGCCTGCCGGTCCCCGCGGCCATGTCCCGGGAGATCCGGCCACCCTGGTTGACCACCCGCTGGAGGAAGGCCTGGAGGATCAGGTGCGGGGCCGCCTCCTTGTAGTCGTACGTCTCGGCCCAGATCTCGCTGTTGCGCCGCCAGAAGTCCTGGAAGTCGCCGAGGAGCCGCCCCATGTCGATCCGCCCGTCCTCGGACAGGTAGGCCGGCAGGGGGGGCGGATGGCCCATGTCGTCCATCTGCGTCTGGGAGCTCAGGCTCAGGGCGCGGACGATCACCTCGGCATAGACCGGGTTGGCCGGGACCAGCCCCTCCGGGGAGTCGCGGAGCAACCCGAGGTCGGTCACATACTGGTGGTCGTCGTCCATCCGGTCGCACTGCCTGCGTCCGCCGGTGATGACCGGCTCGATCACCCGCCGCACCCGCCCCTCTTTCAGCCGCTCCAGGAGGCTGTCGATGTGCGTGTCGCGCCGGCGGATGATGTTCTGGACGGCCTGGGTCGCATGATCCGGCAGGATGGCCCGGGAGAGGTCGGACCCGAGGAGCTTCTCCACGATCTCCCTCGCGACCGCGTTGACCAGCCAAGGCTGGCCCCGGGTGTGGCGGCATATCCTGTCGGTGACGTCCGGGGGGAACTCCTGGCCCGTGTCACGGGTGTGCTGGGCGAGGAGCAGGGCCACCTCCTCACAGGTGAAGTTTCGCAGCGTGAAGGCCTCCGAGACGATGTTGAAGGGGCTCGCGCTGCCGAGGCTCCGGCGCTCGTCCCGCACTCGCGCCTTGTAGTCCCGGATGTTCCGCATCCCGACGAGGCCCACGGAATGGACAAACGGGATTCGGCCCCGGTTCACGAACCCGTCCCGCAACTGTCGCAGGAACGAGATCAGGGTCCCCTCGGAGAGGCAGTCCGCCTCGTCGAATAGGATGACCAGCGGCTCTTTCAGGCGCTTGCAGAGGCGTGAGAGGGTCATCCGCAGGACATTGCTGAAGTCCGAATGGTCGGCCCCCTCGGCGAACCCGTGCCCCGCCAGCACCTCGTCGAACTCCGCCTCCGCCCTCAGCCTCCTGACAATCGCGGGCATGCCGGCCTTCGGATCGTCAATTCCCTGGACCGACTCGAGGGTGCAGTAGATCGCGTGACACTTCCCGGATGCGTTCAGCTCCTGGACCAGATCCAGCAGGAGCGTGGTCTTGCCGGTCTGACGCGCGGCGTGGATGACAAAGTAGTGCCCCCTCCCGATGAGCTCCGCAAGCCCGCCGAGCCTCTCCTGGGCGGGGAGCATATGGTGCCGGTCCGGCAGGCAGGGGCCCGCGGTGTTGAAGAATTTTTCCATGTTCGATTTCCTCCCTGTGCAAGTCGTCAGTCGTCAGTTGCCATCTGTGACTTTCATGTCTGAATCATGCAACAGTGGATTCCCGCTTTCGCGGGAATGACACCAGAATTTGTGCGACGGTGGATTCCCGCTTTCGCGGGAATGACACCAGGATTTGTGCGACAGTGGAT
>JAOZRQ010000755.1 GCA_029940115.1 Desulfobacterales bacterium | reverse complement strand
CGCCGAAGTCCGAGCCGAGCAGGTGACGAATTTATCAGTTGATGCACTAGGTTGCGAGTGCTGCCTCCGGTTTGCGTATCCGGGGCCGTTGCATCAGATAGATGATGCCGTAAAGGGCCAAGCCCATGGGATACACGAGATAACGCCACTCATGCGGGATGCCGATCCATGCCGCCACCGCATCCGGTCTCATCAGTATGAAGGTGACACACAGGAGCAACGGGATCTCATAGATTCTGTTTTTGGTCACAAACCAGCCTTGGGTGGCCGATGCAAAGGCAAAGTTTCCGAAGCAGGCCATGACAAAGATCAGGATCCCCTGGGACCAGCTGGTAACATCGTGCAGAATCAGGTCACTGTTGAAGATGAACATGAACGGCAGGATCGCGGTCCGGATATCGTACATGAACCCTTGTATCCCCGTGGCAATCGGTGGGGATTTGGCAATGGCCGCGGCCGCGTATGCGGCAAGCCCCACCGGCGGGGTGTCATCCGCGAGGATCCCGAAGTAAAAGCAGAAGAGATGGGCCGACATCAGCGGGACAAAGAAATTGTATCCATCGGCAATATAGACAATCGCGGGGGCTGTCAGCGAGGCCATGACGATATAGGTGGCTGTCGTGGGGAGCCCCATGCCGATGATGAGGCTGGTGATCGCTGTGATGACCAGCATCAGATAGATGTTGCCGCCTGAGACGGTTTCGATGATTTCGGTGATCAGGTTCCCCAGTCCCAAGGCCACGACCCCGACGATGATGCCTGCCGCGGCAGTGGCCAGCGCGACAGAGACCATGTTCCGCCCCCCCGACGCAAGCGCGGAGAAGATGTCCACAATGCCCTTCTTGAATGCAGGTCCCAGCGGCTCCTTGCTCAGGTAGGCCCGGAGCGGGTGCTGAAAGAGCATGAGGATGGCCATGATCCATATCGCGTTGAACGCGGCCAGCTCCGGCGAATGTCTGGAGACCACAAGTTCATACAGCAGAACAGACAGCGGGATGAGAAAGTGGACACCGCTCAACAGGGTTCTGAAGAAAGGCGGGAGTTCGCTACGCGGCATGCCGCTCAACCCGAGTTTGGAGGCTTCAATATGGGTGATATAGAAGAGTGCGGCATAAGATGCGAACGCGGGGATTGCCGCGGCTTTGACGACTTCAATATAGGGAACATTCACATACTCGGCAATGATAAAGGCCGCGGCTCCCATGATCGGCGGCGCGAGCTGGCCGTCCGTGCTGGCCGCGACTTCAATGGCCGCCGCCTTTTTGGCCGGATACCCGACTTTCTTCATCAGGGGAATGGTGAATGTGCCGGTGGTGACGATGTTGGCGATGCTTGATCCGGACACCAGACCAGTCAGTCCGCTCCCCATGACGGCCGCCTTGGCCGGGCCCCCTTTGAATCCGCCGAGAAGGCTCAGGGCCAGTTGGATGAAATAATATCCCGCGCCAGCCTTGTCGAGCATCGCGCCGAAGAGCACGAACAGAAAGACAATCGTTGCGGAGACATCCAAGGGGATGCCGTAGATCCCCTCGGTGCTCATGGTGATCTGGCCGATGAACTTGTTCAGGGACGCGCATTTGCCCGCGATCAGATCCGGCATGTAACAGGCACAGAAGGCATATATGCAGAAACAGAGGGCGATGACCGAAAGGGCAGGACCGATCACCCGGCGGGCGGCTTCCAGCAGGAGCACCACCAAGACGATGCCGATGACAATGTCCCTTGTGAGCGGCGCGCCGGAACGCTCTGCAATCCCCACGTAATCGAGTGCGATATAAAGGGCCGAAAAAGCGGCGATCAGTGCCAGAATGCAATCAAATGCAGGTATGGTGCCTTTGGCGGAGAGGAATTTGTAAAGCTCAAATTCCTTCCTTTTCAACGTCGGGTAATTCAGATACACGATCACCAAGGCAAACCCGAGATGGATGGCCCGGGTGAACGTGGAATCCAATATCAGCCAACTGGCAATGGATAATTGGAAAAGACTCCAGATGATCGCAATGGTGGGGATGGTATGCTGGGGCCAGTTCCGGACAAAGATCAGAAACCCGAAAATCAAATGGACGGTCCAGAAGTTGGGGATATCCACGTCATGATACTTCCAGAAAACCAGAATCCAGGCGACTGCGATGGTGGCGGTGTAAACCACGCTGAATCCGGGCGGTTGCGGCTTCCTGCCAACCCCCTCCTCCTCTTCGGCCATTCGCCTTGCGGATTCCAGACCGTCTTCTTTATCCTTTATTTCTATTTCGCTCATAAACTATCACCATTTTGGCATCCTTCATTTATGGTTCACATTTTTCAAGCCAAAAAGTTTGTGGTTCCGCCTCTCGGCGGTGTCACACCGCCTGAAGGCGGAACTACAAACTTTTCGCTCATTTGGGAAGTGCAAACCACTTTTCAGGCAAAATGAAGGATGCCACCATTTTCATTTTATACAGAGGGAGTGCCAAAGGTCACACTGGGCATTATGAACATTACTGCCAAAGTGCAACTTTGGCACTCCTTTTGGCCAAAGGTCACTTTGGCAGAGGGCCACTGTGAGCGTCTCAGCCAAAGTGCAACTTTGGCACTCCTTTTGTCATCCGGAGGCCAAAGATTACTTCAGGCCACTGTGAGCGTTTCAGCCAAAGTGCAACTTTGGCACTCCTTTTGTCATCCGGAGGCCAAAGGCCACTTTGGCAGAGGGCCACTGTGAGCGTCTCAGCCAAAGTGCAACTTTGGCACTC
>JAOZRQ010000754.1 GCA_029940115.1 Desulfobacterales bacterium | reverse complement strand
GGACAAAAAAATGGGGGGAATTGGTTCCCCGGCAATGAATTGCCGGGCTATTCTCAGTTGTCCCTACGGGACAGAAAATCTTTTCTTATCCCTAACCCGGTTTCTTTTTTTAAGAAAGTCCCTGACAAGTCTCCCAGTCTTTGCCGGATAGCCATGCTCTCCCGGTCGAACGCTTCAAACTCTTCATCATCCGCTCATCCGGGCAAAACCATCAGCCGTTTTGAGATTTCTGCTTGACATCCGCTCTGTCCTGATTTATGCTCAGGATATGATTGTCACAGTATCTGAATTTCTGACATGAAGGAGGTGATTTTATGCTGAACACGCTTAAAGAGGAAGCAGGGGAAAACACGGAACACATATTCACCCTGTCAGGAACACATTCCCGCGAAGAAACCAGGCCTGTGATTGACGAAGTTCTGAAAGAACATGCCGGTTTCGCATATATCCGCTTTACGGGATTTGAAAAGGAATGCCGGACTTATGAGGCAAGATACGGAATGGGGTCGGAGGAGTTTCTGAGAAGATTCGAGTCCGGAGATATGGGAGATGACCTGCACTGGTTTGACTGGTATGCCGCGCTCAGGGGAAAAAAATTGTGGGAGAGGAAACACAGCGTTCTGAGGGGAATCTCATGGAAAACATAACCGGGTATTTCAATCAGGTTTCGGATGTGGTGAACAAAAACAGCTGGATAGTCTGTCAGAACATCTCCTTCCGCCAAATCAGCGACACAGAGGCATACATCAGGGGAGATATTCATCTTCACGGCGCTTTTGTCCTGCATGTGGCCGAATATGTGACCATGGAAACCCCGGATGTTGTGGGAAGACCGAAATACCGTTATCAGCTTCAGGATCATAATGCGCCCCATCATTCCGAAGTTCCCACACATCCGTTTCACAGGCATTGCAAAGACGGACAAATCGTCTCATCCCCGGAAATGGACATTCAGAAGTTGCTCGCGGAGTTGAATGACGTCCTGAAGGATGTGCTCTGATCCCGATCCCGGATCAGGCATGTTGCCGGCTTGTCCAGTTTTTGCTTGATAATCTTTGTCCATGGTGGTATTTTAGCTGACAAAGACTTGGGAATGTAAAATGAATAACCTGTTGAAAGGAAAAAAAGTATGATGCAAGGAGATTCAAAAGTGACTCGGTTCAAGACATTCATTTTTGTCTTGATCGTGGCGGCAACACTCTGTCTGTTTGCCTGTGATTCAGGGGAGCAGCAACCCTCTGCGCCAAAGGTGCCGGCAAAACCGGCAACTGCTCCAAAGGCCCAGACAGAAATGATCAAGATGGGCGTGGCCGGGGTTCACAGCGGGAAACTCGCGGCCCTCGGCATTCCCGCCAAGCATGCCGCAGATCTGGCCATCAGGGAGATCAATTCAAAAGGTGGCATTTTCAGCCGACAGGTCGAAATGATCGTGGCGGATGACAAGTGTGAGCCTGAAGCGGCTGCCGCGGCGGCCACCCGGCTGGTGGAAAAAGGGGTCATCATGGTGTTGGGACACATATGCAGCGGTGCCACAAAGGCCGCGCTGGAGGTTTACACGCCGGCCAATGTGATTGTCATGTCCCCTTCGTCCACCAATCCGGCATTGACCTACAGCGGCGCGTATCCCACCTTTTTCCGGACCATTTCGCCGGATGACGCCCAAGCAAAGATCCAAGTGAACTTTGTGCTGGAAACACTGAAACTGAGCAACATCGCCGTGCTCCATGGGCAAGATGACTATGGCAAGGGACTGGCCGATTTCGCGGCAAAATTTCTGGAACAGTCGGGCAAGGCCAAGATAGTCCTCCACGAAGGGATCACACCGGGAGCAGAGGATTACGCGGATGTACTTGGCAAAATTGAGGCCGCCGGCGCGGAGGTCATCATGTACGGCGGGTATCATCCGACAGCCTCCAGACTGGTCACTCAGATGCGGGAGAGGAACATGAATGCTGTGTTCATTTCGGGCGACGGCGTGAAAGACAAGGCATTCATCAAAGGGGCAGGAAAACATGCCAACGGCGTTTATGCCACCGCGCCCCGGGACACATCCGCCACTCCCATGGCCATCAAAGCGATCCGGGCCCATCGGCAGACATACAAAACCGATCCCGGAACCTTTTTCCTGAATGCTTATGCCGGTGCCTTGGCGATCTTCAATGCCATAAAAAGATCCGGTTCCTTGGAGAGCAACTCCATCAGAAGATTCCTCAGAAGCTCCCATGTGGAAACCCCGCTGGGGACCATCACCTTTGACAGAAACGGGGATATCAGCGGATACGGCTTTTCCCTGTTTCAGGTGAAAAATGGGAACTTTGTGGATATGGGAGGGGAGAAAAGGAAGAAACCGGCAAAAAAATCTTCATGAAGATCTGTGACCGAACAACTTCCCCATTTCCCGCTCCCGCCGGAACCTGTCCCCGACATCTCTCATCGGGGATTGACAACTCCGGTGGCTCGGTACCCTTCAAGCTCCCGCCGGAACCTGTCCCCGACATCTCTCATCGGGGATTGACAACTCCGGTGGCTCGGTACCCTTCAAGCTCCCGCCGGAACCTGTCCCCGACATCTCTCATCGGGGATTGACAAATTCGGAGGCTCGGATTTGCCAATCCGAGCCGAGCGAGGGGTATGAACTTACAAAGTGTCCTACCAAAAAATAAAGGAGCTTTACAGATGCAAGACAAAGCAACAGAGGTTACGGCAGGAAGCCTGTCAAGGAGAGATGCGGACAG
>JAOZRQ010000217.1 GCA_029940115.1 Desulfobacterales bacterium | reverse complement strand
AAACTCACAAACTCACAAACTCACAAACTCACAAACTCACAAACTCACAAACTCTATATAAACATGGGAGGTTGAAAAAATGAAGGACAAAGCGTCACAACAATCTGCACCCGAGCGTCTGAAAGAGGGCCACCGGGTGTGTGGATCATGGCCTTTTTGGAACAGGCTCATCCCACTCGCCTGTTTCATCCTGCTCGCTTGGGTGGGTGGGGCCGCCGGCGAGACAGAGATCGAGACCGAGGACGAGATGGCCATCCTCAGCATGTTCTATGAGGAGAAGGACTTGGTGGTGCAGAGTGCCACCCGTTATCCCAAGCCCCTCTCCCAAGTCGCGGAGAACATGTCGGTGATCACCGCGGCGGATATCGAGGCCATGAATGCCCATACCCTCGCGGAGGTGTTGAATCGGGTGCCCGGGATATTTGTCAATTTAACGGGGCAGGATTTCTGTTCCACCAGCATGATTCAAATTCAGGGTTCCAACAGGCGGCATGTGCTGGTTCTGATTGACGGCTTTGCCTGGAACCCGATGTCAAGCGGCGCGATCACGGTTCCGATCCCGGTGGGAATCATCGAACGCATCGAGATCGTCAAGGGTCCCGGGTCCTCCGCATGGGGGTCATCCCTCGGGGGGTGATCAACATCATCACCAAATCAGGGGAAACTGCTGAGGGGTTCTCCGGTGCTGTGATCGGGTCCTACGGAAAGAGCAGTTCCCAAGATTACAGGGCCGAACTCCGGGGGAACGCCAAAGGGGTGGGATACTATCTCTTTGCCGGGCACCAGGAATCCGACGGTCTGGTTTCCACAAGGGGCTTTGACAACAACAGCCTTTATGGGAAGCTCACCTTCGCCGTCTCAAGGGAGACCGAGCTCGGGGTGAGCGTGGGGTACAGCGAGCCGCATAACGATTTTGGGGAGTATCCCGCTTATGATATCACCCAGACCCTTGACACACGGACCTTTTTTGCAAACGCGTTTCTGAATACCAAGCTGACGCAGAACATAGATGCGAGCCTCTCCTTCCACACTTTGAAGGTGAAGTATGTGGACACGTCGCTCACCTTGGGACTCGGCATCTACGGCGATGCCGCCGGAGAACTCTTTAGCGAGGCGCTCTACGACGACCAGTATTCCGGCGGAGAGGGGAGACTGGTCTGGAAGGGGGAGAATCATACGGTGGTGCTGGGCGCGGACATGGAGCATCTGAGCATGGATCTGACGACCCGTTCCGGAGTGCTTTATCAGGATATGGGGGTTCCGAAGATACTTCATGTCGCTCCTGACGTGAATCGGTGGGCCATCTATCTGAATGACACCATCACTTGGGGCAATTGGTCCCTCACCCCGGGTGTCCGATATGACCACAACGACGTCAGCGGTTCATTTGTCAGCCCGAGCTTGGGGCTTACCTATAAGCTGGGCGAAGCTTCGGTTCTGAGGGCCGCTGTGGCCAAAGGCTTTAGTACGCCACATGTCGAGGCCCTTTCAGGAGGGGGCCGCTGGCTGGAAGCGAATCCCTCCCTAAATCCCGAAGAGGTCTGGTCATACCAAGCCGGCTTCGAATCTGGAGTGGCCAAGCATGTCTGGGTAAAGGCCTCATATTTTCACCATGACATGGAGAACGCCCTGTATAGAGACAGAAGGGAAGGGCCGCCCAATAAGGCTGTCTGATGAAGTCCAGCGCCAAGGAGTTGAAATCGAGCTTGAAACCCTCCCCTTTTACAACCTGTCGTTCCTCGGCGGCTTTGCCTATGTGGAGATAGATCCGCCTGCCAGTGATGGTGGCGAAACGCAATATACATACAATGTCGGACTCATGTATGACGACAAAGATTCGCTTCATGTTCAGCTTTTCGGGCATTATGTGTGGTGGAATCAGGATTCTTCGTCTGATGGAAAATATGATGATTTCATCTGGGATTTAAATCTGAACAAAACCCTTTATTCAAAGAAATGGATCAAGGCAGAAGTTTTTCTGACCGCCCATAACATCTTCAACGCGTCTCAGTACAGCCTCGGCATTTTGAAAAATCCTGAGAGATGGATGAAAGGCGGGATGCGCTTTGAGTTTTAGTTCCGGGGTGCGTGACCATCAACGAGCCGTGGATATGGGAGGCGAGTGAGATGCTGCGAGGGGCGATCATGAGGCGAGGGTATCCCACGCCCAAGACAGGCCCCATCCACTGCATGGTGGAGAATGTGAACATGGTTGTGGTCAACTTCGACGGCGTGATCTACAAATGCCCCGCGTTTGTGGGGAACCCCGACTTTGCCGCGGGGGATGTGGAGACAGGGCTGAGAGACTATACTGAGACTTACCAAGTGGGCCGGTGGAAGACCGAAGAATGCCTTGAATGCGAGTATCTCCCCCTCTGCTTTGGGGTGGCCGATACATGTCATTCATACGGGAGGGGCATGTGGAGGCGTTCGATTGCCAGAAACCCTGGTTTGACACCGTGCTTGAACGCATCATCCGGCAGGATGTGACGTTGAGGATCCGCCGCCGCTCGGTTCGGACTTCGGCGTGAGACTTCGGCGTGAGCTCAGTCGAACGCTCAGTCGAACGCTCAGTCGAACGCTCAGACTTCGGCGAGACTTCGGCGTGAGCTCAGTCGAACGCTCAGTCGAGCCGTCGAACGATTGACAAATCCGAACCCGTCGGATTTGTCAATCCCTGACACTTGTCCCAGACGTATTCCCCGATAAAAAACGTCAGGGACAAGTTTATCGGGGAAAAGACATCCGGGCAGGTTCTGGAGGATGAAATGGAAAAGGGCAACGACTCCGAGGAGTTTCAAGACCATTCGAAAATATTATTCCGAAATCGGGACCCGGGTGGTGTCAAGGAGGGACTTTTTTGCAATCCGACCACCCGTTTGTCGAGGAAGACGAAACGGATTTTTGCATTGAAGGGGAGAGACCAACATGAAAAAATTCTTCAACACCGCGGGGCCATGCCTTCCGGAGGAGCATCACATGCTCCCTGCCCAGGAGAGGATCGGCGGCCTTTCCGGACTCATTGAGAGAAGGCAGTACTTTGTCATCCACGCCGCGCGTCAGACCGGCAAGACGACGCTTCTTCTCGACTTGGTGAAGGAGCTGAACGCCTCCGGAAAATACCATGGGATGTACTGCTCCCTCGAGTCGGTCCAGGGGATTCACGAGCCGGAGCGGGGGATCCCCGCGATCCTCGACGTGCTGAGAGCCGAGGCGGCGTATGGCAAACAGACCTTTCCGGAGGTCCGGGGCCGTCAGGGCTTCAACACGCTTCTGCGGACATCCCTGACCGACTTCTGCGAGAGCCTCGGAAATCCGCTGGTCATCCTGTTTGACGAGGCGGACTGCCTCTCGGACGGTACCCTGATCGCATTCCTGCGACAGTTGCGGGAGGGCTTCGTGAACCGCGGCCGGATCCCATTCGTCCACTCCATTGCGCTTGTCGGCATGAGGAACATCCGGGACTACAAGGTACTGATACGGGATGAGCGCCAGAGCCTCGGCAGCGCAAGCCCGTTCAACATCGCCAAGAAGTCAATGACGTTGCGGGCCTTCACCCCAGAGGAGGTCGCACGGCTCCTGGCCCAGCACGCCGCGCAGACGAACCAGGCCTTTCCCCAAGAGGTGGCTGAGGCCATCTGGCATTCCACGAGGGGCCAGCCCTGGCTGGTCAACGCGATCGCCTGCGAGATCGTGGAGGAGATTCTCGGGTCCGACTTTTCCCAAGCCATCCGCCCAGAGCATGTGGAGCAGGCCACAGAGCGCATCATCCGCCGGCGGGACACGCACATCGACAGCCTGATGGAGCGGCTGAGGGAGGAACGGGTCCGGAAGGTGGTGGAACCGGTGATCACCGGCGGCCCCAGAGGATATGACTCGTTGGATGACGACTATCGGTATGTGCTTGATCTCGGCCTGCTTCGTGAGTTCCCGGAGGGTTTGCTCCCGGCCAACCCGGTCTATGCCGAGGTGCTGATCCGCACCCTGAGTCTCCGCTCCCAGATGCAGATGAACGACATGGGCCATCCCCCGACGATGCCGGCCTATCTCTCCGCGGACGGCAGGATCGATATGGGGAGGCTCCTCGGCGACTTCCAGGACTTCTGGCGGCGCAACAGCGAGATCTGGGCCGAGACGTATGACTACAAGGAGGCGGCCCCGCATCTCATCCTCCAGGCCTTCCTGCAACGGGTGGTGAACCAGGGCGGACAGATATCAAGGGATCCGGCCGCGGGGACTGGCAGGCTCGACCTGTGCGTCCACCACCAGGGATTCGACCACCCGGTTGAGCTGAAGCTGCGATACGGCGACCACACCTACAAGGAGGGGCAGGACCAGATTGCCCGGTACATGGACAAGTTCGGCTGTTCGGAGGGCTGGCTGATCGTGTTCGACAGACGAAAGACGGTCCTCTGGGAGGAGAAGATCTTCTGGAAGACGATTGACTTCAGGGGGAAGACGATTCACATCGTCGGATGCTGAGTTGTCAGTTGTTGCAAAGAGACCCGGCTTCTCATCACCTTGAGCTCACATTCCCTTGAGCTGAGAAGCCGGGTTTCCTTCGCCCAGAAACCCGGCTTCTCATCACCTTGAGCTCACATTCCCTTGAGCTGAGAAGCCGGGTTTCTCTCGTCCGGAAACCCGGCTTCTCTTCAAGCTGAGAAGCCAGGTTTCTTTCGTTCAGAAATATGCCAGCGGATACTAACGGCTAATAAACTAGTCTATTCTCATTTTTGATCAAAAACAAACTGGAACAGAACCCCGGTTATTCGAGAAAGAAACCAAGTTTTTTGAAAAACTTAGTTTCTTTGATGAGGAGAAAAGGCTTGATTCGATTATGAAAAGATGATAATAAACTAGTTTGTTGTCAGTTTTGGTCAAAAATAAACTGGAACAGAACCCTTGCCCGTGCCCGATGTCGGGCAGGCACGGGCATGGGCACGGGCTTTTGAGGAGGGCATGTCGTGATCAAGGAAATATTCGAATTGCAGAACCCTTGGCGATCCAAGACCGAGCTTCCCTGGAATCTGAAAGAGAGGGCCATTCTGAAGCTGATTCTGGAGAATCTGGCGAACAAGAAGATATTGGGGATCGTGGGTAGCAGACAGGTGGGGAAGAGTTCCCTGCTCTACCTGATCATCGGACATCTGATCCGAAAGCAGATCCGGGTGAGCCACATCTGCTATTTCAATCTGGACGACCTCAAACTCCATGAGCTCTTTGACAGCATTCCTGATTTCATACGCTTTCTTGATCCGGGCGGAGAGAGGAAATATGTGTTCATTGATGAGATCCAGCGTCTTGAGAATCCCGGACTCTTCTTGAAGGAGATCCATGACCTCGGCCTGAACATCAAGATCATCTATTCAGGATCTTCCCATCTCGAGATGAAATCAAAGCTGAAGGAGCATTTGGTGGGCAGGGTCAGGCAGTTTGAAGTGGGCAGGCTCTCATTTTCAGAACATGTCGGATTCAATCATCCCATCACCAAGGAACAGGCCTTGGCCGAGATGCTGATTTACGGTTCATATCCGGAGGTCTCCCTTGAACGGCATCCGCTTGAGCGGACACTGCTCATAAAGGACATTTATCAGAGCTATGTTGAGAAGGACGTGGCCGACTTTCTGAGAATCGGCCACATTGACGCGTTCAACAAACTGCTGGTTCTGCTGGCAAACAAGATCGGCTGCCTCCTGAATGTCGGCAATCTCTCAAACGCGCTGAGGATTTCCAGAAACGAGGCTGAGAAATATCTCTCTGTCCTTGAGGACACCTTTGTCATCAAAAGAATTTACCCGTTTTACAGAAATTACAAAAAGGAGATCACCAAGACCCCCAAGATATATTTCATGGACTTGGGGCTGAGAAATTATGTGATCAACAATTTCAATGGTCTCCCGTTAAGGGGCGATGCCGGGGACCTGTTTGAGAATTTCTGCCTGCTGGAATTGCTGAACAGCGATCCTTATGCACTGAACCGGATCAATTACTGGAGAACCACGAACCAGACAGAGATAGACTTCATTGTCACAAGGGGGAATTCAACAGCGGCCATTGAGGTGAAATGGGAGAGGGCAACGACTCCGAGGAGTTTCAAGACCATTCGAAAATATTATCCCGAAATCGGGACCCGGGTGGTGTCAAGGAGGGACTTTTTGCAATCCGACCACCCGTTTGTCGAGGAATACGAAACGGATTTTTGCATTGAAGGGGAGAGACCAACATGAAAAAATTCTTCAACACCGCGGGGCCATGCCTTCCGGAGGAGCATCACATGCTCCCTGCCCAGGAGAGGATCGGCGGCCTTTCCGGACTCATTGAGAGAAGGCAGTACTTTGTCATCCACGCCGCGCGTCAGACCGGCAAGACGACGCTTCTTCTCGACTTGGTGAAGGAGCTGAACGCCTCCGGAAAATACCATGGGATGTACTGCTCCCTCGAGTCGGTCCAGGGGATTCACGAGCCGGAGCGGGGGATCCCCGCGATCCTCGACGTGCTGAGAGCCGAGGCGGCGTATGGCAAACAGACCTTTCCGGAGGTCCGGGGCCGTCAGGGCTTCAACACGCTTCTGCGGACATCCCTGACCGACTTCTGCGAGAGTCTCGGAAATCCGCTGGTCATTCTGTTTGACGAGGCGGACTGCCTCTCGGACGGGACCCTGATCGCATTCCTGCGACAGTTGCGGGAGGGCTTCGTGAACCGCGGCCGTATCCCGTTCGTCCATTCCATTGCGCTTGTCGGCATGAGGAACATCCGGGACTACAAGGTCCTGATACGGGATGAGCACCAGAGCCTCGGCAGCGCAAGCCCGTTCAACATCGTCTCGGAGGCGTTCACGCTACGCAATTTCACCGGGGAGGAGGTGGCGCAGCTCTGCGCCCAGCACACCCGGGCGACGGGTCAAGCATTTCCCCCCGAGGTCACCGACAGAATCTATCACCACACCCGGGGCCAGCCTTGGCTGGTCAACGCGGTCGCCAAGGAAATTGTGGAGAAGATCCTCGGGTCCGACTTTTCCCAAGCCATCCGCCCAGAGCATGTGGAGCAGGCCACAGAGCGCATCATCCGCCGGCGGGACACGCACATCGACAGCCTGATGGAGCGGCTGAGGGAGGAACGGGTCCGGAAGGTGGTGGAACCGGTGATCACCGGCGGCCCCAGAGGATATGACTCGTTGGATGACGACTATCGGTATGTGCTTGATCTCGGCCTGCTTCGTGAGTTCCCGGAGGGTTTGCTCCCGGCCAACCCGGTCTATGCCGAGGTGCTGATCCGCACCCTGAGTCTCCGCTCCCAGATGCAGATGAACGACATGGGCCATCCCCCGACGATGCCGGCCTATCTCTCCGCGGACGGCAGGATCGATATGGGGAGGCTCCTCGGCGACTTCCAGGACTTCTGGCGGCGCAACAGCGAGATCTGGGCCGAGACGTATGACTACAAGGAGGCGGCCCCGCATCTCATCCTCCAGGCCTTCCTGCAACGGGTGGTGAACCAGGGCGGACAGATATCAAGGGATCCGGCCGCGGGGACTGGCAGGCTCGACCTGTGCGTCCACCACCAGGGATTCGACCACCCGGTTGAGCTGAAGCTGCGATACGGCGACCACACCTACAAGGAGGGGCAGGACCAGATTGCCCGGTACATGGACAAGTTCGGCTGTTCGGAGGGCTGGCTGATCGTGTTCGACAGACGAAAGACGGTCCTCTGGGAGGAGAAGATCTTCTGGAAGACGATTGACTTCAGGGGGAAGACGATTCACATCGTCGGATGCTGAGTTGTCAGTTGTTGCAAAGAGACCCGGCTTCTCATCACCTTGAGCTCACATTCCCTTGAGCTGAGAAGCCGGGTTTCCTTCGCCCAGAAACCCGGCTTCTCATCACCTTGAGCTCACATTCCCTTGAGCTGAGAAGCCGGGTTTCTCTCGTCCGGAAACCCGGCTTCTCTTCAAGCTGAGAAGCCAGGTTTCTTTC
Organism: Desulfobacterales bacterium; assembly: GCA_029940115.1. GTDB lineage: Bacteria > Desulfobacterota > Desulfobacteria > Desulfobacterales > 4be13 > JAOZRQ01. The sequence continues at coordinate 2,377 of JAOZRQ010000217.1, read as the reverse complement.
GTTCAGAAATATGCCAGCGGATACTAACGGCTAATAAACTAGTCTATTCTCATTTTTGATCAAAAACAAACTGGAACAGAACCCCGGTTATTCGAGAAAGAAACCAAGTTTTTTGAAAAACTTAGTTTCTTTGATGAGGAGAAAAGGCTTGATTCGATTATGAAAAGATGATAATAAACTAGTTTGTTGTCAGTTTTGGTCAAAAATAAACTGGAACAGAACCCTTGCCCGTGCCCGATGTCGGGCAGGCACGGGCATGGGCACGGGCTTTTGAGGAGGGCATGTCGTGATCAAGGAAATATTCGAATTGCAGAACCCTTGGCGATCCAAGACCGAGCTTCCCTGGAATCTGAAAGAGAGGGCCATTCTGAAGCTGATTCTGGAGAATCTGGCGAACAAGAAGATATTGGGGATCGTGGGTAGCAGACAGGTGGGGAAGAGTTCCCTGCTCTACCTGATCATCGGACATCTGATCCGAAAGCAGATCCGGGTGAGCCACATCTGCTATTTCAATCTGGACGACCTCAAACTCCATGAGCTCTTTGACAGCATTCCTGATTTCATACGCTTTCTTGATCCGGGCGGAGAGAGGAAATATGTGTTCATTGATGAGATCCAGCGTCTTGAGAATCCCGGACTCTTCTTGAAGGAGATCCATGACCTCGGCCTGAACATCAAGATCATCTATTCAGGATCTTCCCATCTCGAGATGAAATCAAAGCTGAAGGAGCATTTGGTGGGCAGGGTCAGGCAGTTTGAAGTGGGCAGGCTCTCATTTTCAGAACATGTCGGATTCAATCATCCCATCACCAAGGAACAGGCCTTGGCCGAGATGCTGATTTACGGTTCATATCCGGAGGTCTCCCTTGAACGGCATCCGCTTGAGCGGACACTGCTCATAAAGGACATTTATCAGAGCTATGTTGAGAAGGACGTGGCCGACTTTCTGAGAATCGGCCACATTGACGCGTTCAACAAACTGCTGGTTCTGCTGGCAAACAAGATCGGCTGCCTCCTGAATGTCGGCAATCTCTCAAACGCGCTGAGGATTTCCAGAAACGAGGCTGAGAAATATCTCTCTGTCCTTGAGGACACCTTTGTCATCAAAAGAATTTACCCGTTTTACAGAAATTACAAAAAGGAGATCACCAAGACCCCCAAGATATATTTCATGGACTTGGGGCTGAGAAATTATGTGATCAACAATTTCAATGGTCTCCCGTTAAGGGGCGATGCCGGGGACCTGTTTGAGAATTTCTGCCTGCTGGAATTGCTGAACAGCGATCCTTATGCACTGAACCGGATCAATTACTGGAGAACCACGAACCAGACAGAGATAGACTTCATTGTCACAAGGGGGAATTCAACAGCGGCCATTGAGGTGAAATGGGAGAGGGCAACGACTCCGAGGAGTTTCAAGACCATTCGAAAATATTATCCCGAAATCGGGACCCGGGTGGTGTCAAGGAGGGACTTTTTGCAATCCGACCACCCGTTTGTCGAGGAATACGAAACGGATTTTTGCATTGAAGGGGAGAGACCAACATGAAAAAATTCTTCAACACCGCGGGGCCATGCCTTCCGGAGGAGCATCACATGCTCCCTGCCCAGGAGAGGATCGGCGGCCTTTCCGGACTCATTGAGAGAAGGCAGTACTTTGTCATCCACGCCGCGCGTCAGACCGGCAAGACGACGCTTCTTCTCGACTTGGTGAAGGAGCTGAACGCCTCCGGAAAATACCATGGGATGTACTGCTCCCTCGAGTCGGTCCAGGGGATTCACGAGCCGGAGCGGGGGATCCCCGCGATCCTCGACGTGCTGAGAGCCGAGGCGGCGTATGGCAAACAGACCTTTCCGGAGGTCCGGGGCCGTCAGGGCTTCAACACGCTTCTGCGGACATCCCTGACCGACTTCTGCGAGAGTCTCGGAAATCCGCTGGTCATTCTGTTTGACGAGGCGGACTGCCTCTCGGACGGGACCCTGATCGCATTCCTGCGACAGTTGCGGGAGGGCTTCGTGAACCGCGGCCGTATCCCGTTCGTCCATTCCATTGCGCTTGTCGGCATGAGGAACATCCGGGACTACAAGGTCCTGATACGGGATGAGCACCAGAGCCTCGGCAGCGCAAGCCCGTTCAACATCGTCTCGGAGGCGTTCACGCTACGCAATTTCACCGGGGAGGAGGTGGCGCAGCTCTGCGCCCAGCACACCCGGGCGACGGGTCAAGCATTTCCCCCCGAGGTCACCGACAGAATCTATCACCACACCCGGGGCCAGCCTTGGCTGGTCAACGCGGTCGCCAAGGAAATTGTGGAGAAGATCCTCGGGTCCGACTTTTCCCAAGCCATCCGCCCAGAGCATGTGGAGCAGGCCACAG
>JAOZRQ010000216.1 GCA_029940115.1 Desulfobacterales bacterium | reverse complement strand
AGCCGAAACGATGATCAAGGCCAAATGGTCGAACCAGCTCCGGCAGACCGGGGTCATGGTAAAACCGGTGTTCGTGGCAACCGGAGAGTAACCCGATGTGGAACGAATTTGCAATTCGTTCAGCCACGAGGCCAATGTAGAACGAATTTGCAATTCGTTCAGCCACGAGGAACCACGATCTGGATCATCGCAAAATCTTGACCTCCACCACTCTGCCCCCGAAGATTTCCACGGCGGCACGGGTCATGTCGTGTGCCAAGGCCTCCTGTCTCACCCGCTCTCTCTCATTCTTCCGTTGCTCTCTGTCATTGCTCTGCATTTCCCCGACTTTTATCAGAACTTCCATCTCTTTTCTGAAAAAATCATGGCAGATCTGTTTCAGAAGGGCCTCATTTTTGCCGATTCTGTTGACATTAAACCCGTTGCCGCTGATTTCAATCTCGAGACGCTGTTCGGTCAGGCTCTTCAATGTCCCTTTTTTCAGCGTCACCCCGAGCAACGGATATTTTTCCATCACCACACTGAGGAGCTTTTCCCAAATTTTGTCAGGTGAATCACTTGGATTGAAGGGCATTTCGGGAGGAACTTCAGGTTCTCGCTGTCCCGCCACAGCATCTTTCTCAGATTCGGGCTTCAGTGGGGCAGGTCGATCCAGAGGGATTTCGGGGTCTGTTTCATCATGGGTGTCTCTCTCAGATTCGGGCTTCTGTGGGGCAGGTCCGCTTTCCCGGTCTCTTGTCTTGACGGGTGTCGGCGGCTCTTTGGAATATCCGGTCGCCGGCCTCCGGATTTCTGTCGGGGCAACAGGTTCAGGCGGGTGGACATTCGCGGGATGTTCACCCATTCCTTTTTTCAGAAGATCGAGCTTTTCAATGAGCGCGTCAATCGGCAGTACCGGTTTGGTCTGGAACATCCGGATAAAAGCCATTTCAAGGGCCAGTTTCGGCTGGGAGGAGAGACGGATAAACGATTCCTCTTTGAAAAGGATGTCGAGCAGCTGACTCAGATGAATTTCGGATACATCCCTGACCTGATCGGCCATCAGGCGGATTTCGTGCGCGGGCACGTCCACCAGCTTGTCCAACTTTTTCCCCATTTTCACGACCAGCAGGTTTCTGAAATGCTCAATGAGATCAGAATAGAGTTCCTTTATATTATGTCCGTGATCGTAAATCGTGTCAAAGATGTCCAGAATATCCGGGATGTCCCCCTGAAAAATGCTGGCTGAGATGTCAAACAGGATCTTTCGATCTATGATTCCGAGAATGTCGAGGGCCTGCGCTTGGGTGATGCTCCCCTCGGTACAGGACATCACTTGGTCCAGAAGGCTCAGGGCGTCCCTCATGCTCCCGTCGGCCTCCCTTGCGATCAGATCAAGGCTTTCCCGCGCAATCTCGATCCCCTCCTGACTGCACAGGAAGGCCATATGTTCTGCCACCGATTCGATGCTGATCCGTCTGAGGTCGTGGCGCTGGCACCGGGAGAGGATGGTGATGGGAATTTTGTGAGGCTCTGTGGTGGCAAAGAGGAACATCACATGGGCCGGCGGCTCCTCAAGGGTCTTCAACAGCGCGTTGAAGGCCGCGATGCTCAACATGTGAACTTCATCAATTATATAGATCTTGTGGGGGCTGTGTGCCGGCATGTACCGGACATTCTCCCGCAACTCTCTGATCTGATCAACGCCGTTGTTGGACGCGCCGTCAATCTCAAAGACATCGGACGCGCTCCCGGCGGTGATCTCCTTGCAGGAGCGGCACTCGTTGCAGGGGGTCGGCGTGGGGCCTTCCTTGCAATTCATGGCCTTTGCCAGAATCCGGGCAACGGTGGTCTTTCCGGTTCCCCTCGGTCCGGAGAACAGGATGGCATGCGCGACCCGGTCCGATGAAATGGCATTGGCCAAAGTCCGGGTGACATGCTCCTGTTTGACAACCTGCTCAAAGGTCTGGGGACGGTATTTTCGTGCGAGAACAAGATAGGACATGGGGTCGGTTACCAGTTGTCAGGGGCGCGTTTGCAAGTTGGGGGAATTGTCCCGGAGGGACTTGTGAAAATAGCCCGGCAATTCATTGCCGGGCATGCACAATTTGTCCAGTCCGTGGGGACGACTGAGGATCCATTCCAAAATGAGCTTTTAGACTGTCTTGGGACTCCCCCAACTTGTAAATACGCCCGTTGTCAGTCACCAGTTGCCTATATCATGGTAACTGACCACTGTTCACTGAACTGTCCACCGATAACTGTCAGGTGGCGGAGAGAGAGGGGTTCGAACCCTCGGTACCGCTTTTGGCAGCACACACGATTTCCAATCGTGCTCCTTCAGCCAGCTCGGACATCTCTCCGCAAAGTGTAAGGCAGATGATATGGGTTGTCTGTCATTTGCTGTGTACAGGACAAAAAAATGACTGAGCCAAGAAACCCGGCTTTTTTGGGGGTTGGAAAACCGGACGGCTTGGGAAAAAGCCGGGTTTCTCGTCCATTTCCAACTTTTTGTCCTGTACTGAGCCAAGAAACCCGGCTTTTTTTGGGGGTTGGAAAACCGGACGGCTTGGGAAAAAGCCGGGTTTCTCGTCCATTTCCAACTTTTTGTCCTGTACTGAGCCAAGAAACCCGGCTTTTTTTGGGGGTTGGAAAACCGGACGGCTTGGGAAAAAGCCGGGTTTCTCGTCCGTTTCCAACTTTTTGTCCTGTACACAGTGTCATTTGTCAAAGAGAACCCGGTTTCAGTATTCAGAAGACTGGACGAACAGATTTCCATGCTTGTCTCTGACATCCCCCGATAAAAGACGTCGGGGGCAAGCTTTTCCCCGATAAAAGATGTCGGGGGCAAGCTTTTCCCCGATAAAAAACGTCGGGGGACAAGTATCGGGAACGCGGCACCGTCCAGAAACCGGGTTTCTTTCATCCGGTGACAAATGACCATAATGTCTGTTTGATGGCGGAGAGGGTGAGATTTGAACTCACGATCCCGCTTTTGGCAGGATTCTGCTTTTCGAGAGCAGCGCCTTCAGCCGCTCGGCCACCTCTCCTCATCGTCTAAGAACTTAATAGGCATTTTTTGATGGTTTGTCAACCCTTTTCTAAATTTTTTTTGGCATCCTTCAAAAAAAGTTTCGTGAACGTGAATTTAAACATAAGTACCTATCCATAAATTTTTCCGCGCCTCTTCTTTGTGCCTTGCGCCTTTGTGTGAAACAAAATCCTGGAAAACTTTTGGCCAGGTACTTAAAAAGCTCGGTTCGGCGTGAGACTTCGGCGTGAGCTCAGTCGAACGCTCAGACTTCGGCGAGACTTCGGCGTGAGCTCAGTCGAACGCTCAGTCGAGCCGTCGAACGATTGACAAATCTGAACCGTCTTGTCTCTGGATTTGCCAATCCGGCCATTGAAGGCTGGCAATCCGGTCGGCATTAGGTTCTCTCTTTCAGTTTTCTCTTAATCCACACAGGATCACGACGCATGGGAAGTACCGCGATAACATAGGCAATCCGATCCTTGACCTCATAATAGACGGCATATGGAAATCGTTTGGCAAGCATTTGATGGAGACCATACCTTTTTTTGTGTATGCCTGCGTATATCACCAAGGATTCAATGTCAGAGAGCAGACTGTCCCAAAAATAGTCGCCGACGCCCGCTTCTCTCTGATCGTAAAAACACCTGCCGTCATTCAGGTCATCAACACCCTCTTTCAATATGAGGATTTCTCTGACATTCATGGTTTGTGGCCCTTCAGCGCATCAAGAGAGACAAATTCCGCCTCACCATTTTTGATCCTTCTTTTTCTCTCCCCCAAGACATCCCGATGCCATTCCGGGGATTCGATGCTGAACTCATCATACAGGAGGGAATCCCAAATGGCCTCCATGATTTGGAGACGTTCTGTGACACTCATTTCCCTTATTTCAATTGTGTTCATTCGCACCTCTTTCTTTTGGCATATATTTTCAGCAGATAACACGCTTCTGATTGTTGGTCAAGAAGAAACACATCCCCTCAAGGCTCGGTTCGGACTTCGGCGTGAGACCTCGGCGTGAGCTCAGTCGAACGATTGGCAAATCCGAACCATCATGCCGCCGGATTTGGCAATCGCATCCCCAAAGTCGGTTCGGCTTCGGCGTGAGCTCAGTCGAACGATTGGCAAATCCAAACCATCATGCCGCCGGATTTGGCAATCCGGCGGGAGCGGGAAGGTGCTCAAGCGGGGAAAAAGCTCGGTTCGGATTGGCAAAACCGAACGATCATGCCGCCGGATTTTGGCAGTCGCATCCCAAGGCTCGGTCGGATTGGCAAAACCGAACGATCATGCCGCCGGATTTGGCAATCCCGCCGCGAGCGGGGAAAAAAGCTCGGTTCGGCAAATCTGGCAGGAGAAGGGTTGGCCGGCTAACAGATGTCAAGACATTCGACAATTTCGCAAAAAAAATCTTGGCTCCACAGATCCAATTCCTGCTGATCTTTCAAAAATGGCCGGACATCCTGCTTCGCGCGGTCAAAATCAATCTGTCTGAACCGGGAATTGAGCAAATCAAGAAGCCTTTCCCGATCCAGAACCTCATCTCGTTGCAAATGGCCAGTCTGAAGCATCCTCTCCTTCAGATGGTCCAAATGGCAAGGCACCTTTTTCCCCAAATACCAGCCCATGTCATAATAGTCCCTTCCCTTGATCCGGGTCTTCCATTCCCTGCAAAGAACGGCATGAAGTTTCCCTGCAAACAGATCGGGCAGGCTGTAGAGTTTCACTTGGAAGGGAATCGGTGAAAGGAGTGTTCTGACTTCGCAGCTCGCCTTGCCCGGTGGGTCTGTGTCCATTTCAAGTCTTATCTTTGTCCGCTTGTTCCTTGGAAATCTCCCCGCGATTTCCGGATCCGCCTTGATGACCAGCAGATTTTTGATTGTGTCTCCCTTGATGAACGCGGATTCGATTGCGGAAGCCGTCTTTTTCAGTTTCTCCTCAACGGTGACACTGAACCCGAAAGCCTCGAGTTCGGACTGGATCGCCATGAGGTGGGAGGAGAGGCTGAAATCTGGGTTCTTTTTGACAAGCGAGAAATCCATGTCCTCTGAAAATCTTCTCAGGCCATGAAAGATTCTCAGCGCGGTTCCGCCGTAAAAGGCGGCATGCTCATAAAATTTGGAACGCCAAAGTCCCAAGAGGGCCAGATGCTGAACGACCTCCTTCAACGCGTTTTCCCAATCCTCCTCAGTGACCAAGTCGTATTCGGACAAAAGGTTTTCCAGACCGTTTCTCATCCTCAGGCTCCCTTGCTGGTCTCATACCAGCGAACAAAGGCTGTGACCGACTTCTTGTTATAGACCCTTTCAATCTGATGAAGCTGGGGGACATCCAGACGCAACGATTCGACATCGATCCTCAGGTTCCATTCCAGACATGTTGGGACATCCTCCGGCTTGCGAATCTCCCTGACAGATGCCAGCTTGTCACAGATGGCCTTCTCTTTTGACGCGATGAAAAAGCCGGTATGCGCGCTGGTTCCTGTCTCCCCTGACCATTCACTCTTTGCCAACAACACGCCCGGCCAAAATTTTGAATGATGCAGATGTTTGTATGAAAAGGAGCCCAAGGGGGTGTTGAACATCTTGTTTCTTTTGCTGGTGATGCTGGTCACCTGCTCAACCCTCTCAGGGATCAGCCCCCAATGCTGGAGGGCAAAGTCCAAGGAGATGTATGAGGGGCCGTGGATGAGGTTGGCAATGGTCTTCCTGTTGACCTTTCCCCCATAATGGGGGGAGCGTACATACAAGCCCTTCTTGACTCGGATGATCTCCCCGCTTCTCAGCATCCGGCTGATCTTGTCACGGGGTGAGCGGTATGAGCGGAGCACCCACGTCAGGTAGCAGTAGTCAAAGGGGAAATCCGGGAGTGCGTATGGCAGGGGCAACAGTTTTTGACCCGCATGTCTGTTTTTTTTCGACATACGGGTTGTGTAGCATGCTTTCGGTTGGAGGTCAAGAAGAAAGAAGAGTCACATCCCCAAGGCTCGGTTCGGCTTCGGCGTGCTCAGTCGAACGCTCAGTCGAACGATTGGCAAATCCGAACCATCCGCGAGCGGGGAGTGAGAAGCTAAGTTTTTTGAAAAAACTTAGTTTCTCAATGGCTACATCTTCTCCGGAGCAGACACGCCCAAGAGGGTCAGACCGTTTCGGATGACCTTCTGGACCGCCCGCACGAGATGGAGGCGGCCGCGGGTCAGTTCCGGATCATCATCGGTCAGGACCCGATGCTTGTTGTAATAGGCATGGAAAGCGGATGCCAGGTCCATCAGGTAATAGGTGATCCGGTGCGGTTCCATGAGGGCCCCCGCGGCCTCGACCACCTCCGGATAGCGGCTCATGGCCTTGATCAGTTCGATCTCTTCGGGTGCCGTCACCATGGAGACATCCGAAGGGGCCTCAGAGGGGTCTATGCCTCTTTCATGGCCCTTGACCTGGATGTTGGCTATCCTAGCATGGACATATTGGACATAAAAGACAGGGTTGTCATTTGTCCTTTTCTTTGCCAGCTCCAAGTCAAAATCAAGGGGGCTTTCATAATGGCGGGTCAGAAAAATGAACCGTGCCGCGTCCCGGCCCACCTCGCTGACCACATCCTGCAAGGGGACAAACTCGCCAGCCCGGGTTGACATGGAGACTGGTTGCCCGTCCCTCAACAGATTCACCATTTTGACCAGAATGACATCCAACTGATCCGGGTTGTGCCCCGATGCCGCCAAAGACGCCTTCATCCGGGGGATGTATCCGTGATGATCCGCGCCCCAGACATCAATCACGCGGTCAAAGCCCCGCTCGAACTTCTCCTGATGATACGCGATATCCGAGGCAAAATAGGTGGTCTCACCATCATTTTTCACCACGACCCGATCCTTTTCATCCCCATAGTCGGAGGTTTTGAACCAGAGCGCGCCATCCTTTTCGTAGATGATCCCTTGGGAACGAAACGCCGAGATCATCTGATCCACCTTTCCGGAATCATACAGGCCCTGCTCACTGTACCATCTGTCAAAGAGCACGCCGAAATCCTCCAGATCCTCCTTGATGCCCGCGAGAATATCCGCTGTCGCCATGTGTGCACAATGGAGGGTCGCTTGATCCTCATCCTTCTGAAGAAGCGCATCCCCTTCATCTTCCCGGATTTTCATTGCAAGATCACGGACATACTCTCCCTGGTAACAGTCTTCGGGGAAGGTGATCTCCTTTCCGAACAGTTCCTGATACCGCAGGAAGACCGACCGCCCCAATGTCTTGATCTGCCTGCCCGAGTCATTGACATAATATTCCCGTTGCACATCATATCCGCAAAAGGAGAGGATGTTTGCCACGCTGTCCCCCACCGCGGCCCCCCGGCCATGGCCCACATGGAGGGGTCCGGTGGGATTGGAACTGACAAATTCCACTTGGACCCTCTTCCCCTTGCCCATGTCCGACGCCCCGTATGCGGCATCTTTTTCATGGATCTCATGGAGAACCGGATGCCAGGCAGAGGGACTGATGAAGAAGTTGATGAATCCGGGCCCTGCAATCTCTGTGTTCTCAAGCATATGTTCCGGATCATCCAAGTGCCTGATGATGATCTCCGCAATCTTTCTCGGAGCCATCTTCTGAACGGAGGCCATGACCATTGAGATATTGGTTGAGAAATCCCCGTGGGCCTCAACTTTGGGAGCCTCAACCGCCACCGCAGGGAAGGCCGATGAAGGGAACTCCCCGTCTTCATAAGCCGCTGCCAGGGCTTGAGAGACCCTCTCTTTTATCTTCTGTTTCATCTGAATTCCTTTTTTTGGCATCCTTCATCCATCGGTTTACACTTTTTTGAGACGAAAAAGTTTGTGGTTCCGCCTCTCGGCGGTGTCACACCGCCGAGAGGCGGAACTACAAACTTTTTGGCTTGAAAAATGTGAACCATAAATGAAGGATGCCCAAAATTGTACTGAATCTCTATGACCGTGAACGTGTCCGTGAACGTGCCCGTGAACGCAAACGTGAACGTGAATTGAAACTTGAAGGTGAACCCAGTAACCACCGCTCGGCGTGAGCTCAGTCGAACGATTGCCAAATCCGAACCGCCTGCCAAAGGCCAAGAATGATCGTCCAACCAGAAGGAGCAAGTTGTTCACGGTCACGTTTCACGCTTCAAGTTTCACGCTTCAAGTTTCACGTTTCACGCTTCACGTTTCACGCTTCACGTTTCAAGTTTTCCACATAGTTCATCAGGGCAGAATAATCATCTTCATAGATGTTCACAAACTTGATCCCCACGTCATATCCTGAACCGTTTGAAAGCTTCTGGCACCAGACCACTTCGGCAATGGCTGTCAAAGGGGATTCTGAGGCGATGTCCATGATGCGTGAGAAAGGCTTTTTGTAGCTCTGCCATCCGGGTATGCTGATCTTCAGATTGAGCAGGGTTTCCGGTTTGTATCGCTTTGAAATTGTGAAACATATCCCCCCGCCACTGATGTTTTTGGAAACGCATCTTTCCCCGGGTTCACGAGGCAGGGGATAGGTCAGTGGATTCACCTCGACGGTGACTGTCTTGGAAATTCTTGGGAACTTGCGCTGATCACTGACGGTTTCGGCTTGTTTGTCCATTTCATTCCTCACAGGGCATCTCTTTGACAAATGCCTGAAAACATATGGCACCTCTATGCACAGGACAAAAAGTTGTGATGGCGAGAAACCCGGCTGCAAGAAAAGCCGGGTTTCCTTTTTGAGACGAAAAAGTTTGCAGTTCCGCCTTCAAGGCGGAACTGCAAACTTTTCCCATCCGAAAAGTGCAAACCACTTTTCATATGAAATGAAGGATGCCCTTTTTACAAACTCTGTTTCTTATAAAGGATGGCTTCGGGAAAGCCGACCAGACGGAGAGCCGAATGCCGCACAAAGACCGTCTCACTCGGACTGACCACCAGCCAGCTCCCTTCTGAAAGCGACTTGGCAAAGTGATTGACCGCGTATCCCCTCAGTTCAGGCACAAGATACATGAGCACGTTACGGCAGAAAATCGCATCCATGTTATCCGTCAAATACGCCCTATGGTCACCCATGATCCGGTTTCCGGGTGTCACCAGCCTGTCAGGGACAGACCGTTGCAGATCATCCCCACCTTTCTCTGCCAAATTGTACTGATCAAAAGTCACCATCTCTTTCAGATGTGAGGAAATCTCAAAGCGGTTTTTTTCCCGGGTGGTGAAATATTTTTCCATGATTTCCTCGGGGGTGTTGCGAAAGGACCACCTTGTATAAATGCCTTTTTCAGCCTTCTGAAGAAAACGGCCATTGATGTCGGTTGCCAAGATCATGATCTTCCATTCCTGCCATGCAGGGATGAGCTGATCAATGAGGATCGCCAACGAATAAGGCTCCTCGCCTGTGCAACATCCCGCGCTCCAGAATCTGAGATGCCTCTCCTTTCCACGACAGCGGATCAGTTCTGGAAGAATATGATTCCCCAAGGCATGGAAAAGACTTTTGTCTCTGAAGAAATAGGTTTCGCCGATGGTGAGATGTTCCGCCAATATGTCAAGATGCCTTCTCGCGGGTCGAGAGGAGAGGAGGCGGTGAATGCACATCACCGGATCATCATTGATCTGATACTCTCTCGCCAGTTCCTCAACCGCGGCCCTGATGCCCCGTTCAAGATTTCTCCGCCGGCTCTCTGGAAAATGGAGCCCCATCTCGGATTGGACAAACTGGCTCAACCGGGTAATGAGATGATCCGGAATATTTGAAAACCTCGCAGGTCTGCTCGTAGGTCTGTCAATAATCATCACCCACCAAATCCTCTTCATCCTCATCAATACTTGCGTCAAGACCTACGAGGTTTTGAAAACCTCGTAGGTCTAGTTAGTCACAACGTCTCAAAAATGTCAAACGCTTCCAAATGAAGCTCACCATTCGGATAAATGACGATCTGCCTTCCGATTTTGCTTTCAAGGGAAGTGATCAGATGGTTCTCTTCTCCGTGAAGCAGTTCAGCGATTTCCGGGTTTACCCGGGCGGTCAGCCTGATTCCTGTCATATCACCGGCTTGCCGAAGGATTTCCCTATACACATTGTGACAAGTGGTCTGCCTTGATATCAGATACCCTTCCCCATCACAATAAAAACAAGGCTCGCAGAGCATCCGGGTCAGGGACTTTTTGATCCGCTTCCGGGTCATCTGTATCAGTCCCAACTCCGACATGGGAAGAACATGGGTCTTGTTCCGATCCTTTTTCACGGCCTCTTTCAGCGCGTGAAAGACCTTTTCTTGGCTGGACCGTCTGCTCATGTCAATGAAGTCAATGATGATGATGCCGCCGATATCCCGGAGGCGTATCTGATAGGCAATCTCCT
>JAOZRQ010000215.1:4745-10356 GCA_029940115.1 Desulfobacterales bacterium | reverse complement strand
CTTCTTGAAACCGGGGCCTCCGCCAAACTGCAAGTTTGGCACTCCGGACAATCTTCTTGAAACCGGGGCCTCCGCCAAACTGCAAGTTTGGCACTCCGGACAATCTTTTTGTTGAAGGCTCTACAAACTTTTTCATCCTGAAAATCTGTGTCCAAGAGGAAAAAACTCATGGAAAAAAAAATTTTGCTGGCGGTGGATGATTCCGTTCATTCAAAAAACGCGGTCCGATATGCTGTCAGGATGTCATCCGTTGTCAAGGACCTCTCTTACACCCTTTTGAATGTGCAACCCGGGATCTCGCAATTCCTTGTGGATGAGGCCAAAACCAACCTCAAGGCCCAAAGCGCGCTGGAAAGGCTGAAAAAGAAGAATGCGGCGGCGTCCCAAGCCATGCTTGAGAACTGCAAGGCCCAGTTGGTGGAAATGGGAATTGACGACAAGCGCGTTGATGTGAAAACTTTGCGCCAGAAAAGGGGACTTGGCAAAAATATTCTGGAACATGCTGAGGAAAGACTCTATGACGCCATTGTTGTGGGACGGCGGGGCCTTTCACGGATTCAGGAGATGTTCATGGGAGGCTTGACAAGCAGTCTGGTGGAGTGTTCCAAAGTCATTCCTTTATGGATAGTTGACGGGGAGGTCAAATCCTCAAAAATCATGCTCACCACCGACGGCTCTGAAAGCTCGCTCCGGACAGTGGATCATGTCAGTTTCATGCTCATGGGGAATCCGGATGTCCAAATCACCCTGTTTCATGTGCTTCCAAGGATCGGGGACTTCTGTAAAGTTGATTTTGGCGACACATCGGGTGATGATGTTGAGGATATCATCATAAAAGGGGACAAAAGATGCGTGGAAAGCTTTCTTTCCCATGCCCATCGGAAATTCAACGAATCTGGGTTTCAGAAGGACCAGATCAAGATCAAGGAGGTGAAAGCGATCTCCAATGTGGGAAAGGCCATCATGGAAGAGGCCGAAACAGGGAATTACGGCACGGTGATCGTCGGCAGGCGGGGGATCAGCAAGTCGTTCTTCATGGGAAGCGTGTCAAAATATGTGCTCGACAGGACATCAGATCGGGCATTGTGGCTGGTGCCGTGAAAAACAACCTGAACAATTTGCTCCATAAGACAGTTCATCCGCCTGCAAGACGGCTCTCATGTAAGCCCATTCCGACATGACAACTCGCCAAACGCATATCTGGCTCTCGGACCGGATAATGAAATATCCCTTCCAATTGTAAAGACTGAAATCTGATGGGCTTGAAGACATATTTGACGTGTTGTCGGTATCTCTCGAATCCGAAGAAGCATAGGTCCCTGAAGGAAGCCCGGCTGAAAGGGCTGAATCGGGTGATTCAGGCCCCATGCCGGACAATCGAGGATATGATCGCCGCGTTAAAATATGACCAAATCGGAAGCCTGCTGGACAAATTTGAGTCCGGGTCATTTCCCGATCACTTTTTTATTCCCAGATCCGCAGCCTGTCCCCGCTTTCCTTTGATGCGGAGAAACTTGTGACAGCATACAGGCGCCCATGAACCGGAATGGAGTGCCCGGGCCGCCGAGGCCCTTGACCAAGCCGCTGCGACGCCTTGGGGCCAAGCCATTCTCAGCCACAATCCTGAGTTCAGGAGGTAATTGAAATGCCGGAAAGACAGGAAGTGATGAACGTGATTGACCAGTTGTCTGAGGACCAACTGCAAAAGGTTTTGGATTATGTCAGGCTGATGTTTTTCCAGACTGAAGAAAGTGAGGCCAAGTTGGATGAAGAGCAAAGAACACTTCTTGACCTTTTGAATTATACCGTTGCTACCGGAAGAGGAGATTTTTCTGAAAAGCATGACGATTATTTGTACAGGATGCATAAATGATGAAAAAGCAAATCTTCATGGACACGGCCTTTCTGATTGCGGTTATTGACACTTCTGACAAGTATCATATCCCTGCTGCGGAATGTTACAAAAAAATAGTCACAGAGAAATGGTCAGTCATCACCACAGAAGCTGTATTAATCGAGACAGCCAACGGTCTGTCTGAAATCAAATGGCGGCAGGTTACTCATAAGTGGATAACACAGATTCAGAAAAGCAAAACCATATTTAAAGTCATTCCGGTGACAACAGAAATTCTGAATAAGGCCATTGTCCTTTATGGTCTGCGACCGGATAAGGAATGGGGATTAACCGACTGCATTTCATTCATAGTCATGCAGGAATATAAGGAGACAAAAGTTCTCACCGTTGATCATCATTTTGAACAAGCCGGATTCATGACATATATAAGCATTTGAATGTTGTGGACCCGACAATGAATTGCCTGGCTATTCTCAGATGTCCTGACGGGATATCTGCGTAAGGGACTAAGAAAAAACGCATTCCCCCAGAAAGACACCCTGCCCGTGCCCGGTGTCGGGCAGGGAAATGCGTTTTTTCCGAGTCCTAAAATCAGCGGTTCAAAGCTTCATAAAAACCGACAAACCAGAAAGGAGACCACACCATGAAGTCTTTACTAAAAATCTTGGCCGTAATTTCCTTTTTTGCTCTGATTTTTTTGACTTGCATAGGGAACGAATTCTCGGGACGAGAAATGGTCAAGGATATGGCTGTCAAATCTCCAGGGATGCCGGCCCCCATGTACGGCGCACTTCCCCAGATGGGCCAGTTCAACACCGAGCAGTACGATCACATCCAAGAGAGTGGTTTCAAGGCGGTGGTCACGGACCCCCTCTCCACCTTCTCCATTGACGTGGACACCGCGAGCTACGCCAATGTCAGACGCTTTCTGAACAGGAACCAGATGCCGCCCAAGGATGCGGTCCGGATAGAGGAGCTGATCAACTATTTCAGCTACGCGTATCCCGATCCAAGGGATGTGGCTCCATTTTCCGTGACCACAGAGGCCTCCGAATGTCCGTGGAACAACGCGCACAAACTGGTCCATATCGGCATAAAAGGGAGGGAGATGGAGACGGAGAACTTCCCGCGTTCAAACTTGGTCTTTCTGCTGGATGTCTCAGGTTCGATGAATTCGCCGGACAAGCTCCCCTTGTTGAAGAAGGGGTTCAGGCTGCTCGTGGAACAACTGAAAGCGGATGACCGGGTGGCCATTGCGGTCTATGCCGGCGCGGCCGGTCTTGTCCTCCCCTCCACGCCTATGAGCAATAAGGCGGCCATTCTGAATGCGATTGAAACCCTCCAGCCCGGCGGGACAACGGCCGGGGCACAGGGGATAAGACTGGCGTATCAGGTGGCAAAGGAGAACTTCGTCAAAAACGGAAACAACCGGGTCATCCTCGCCACCGACGGCGATTTCAACGTGGGCATCTCCTCGGACGGGGAGCTGATCCGGCTGATTGAGGAGAAGCGAGACGACGGCATATTCCTCACCGTGCTCGGTTTCGGCACGGGAAATCTCAAGGATTCGAAGATGGAGAAGCTGGCGGACAAGGGAAACGGCAACTACGCGTACATTGACAGCCTGCTCGAAGCCAAAAAGGTCCTGGTCAAGGAGATGGGAGGAACCCTCTTCACCATTGCCAAGGATGTGAAGATCCAGATCGAGTTCAATCCCACAAAAATCAAGGCGTACCGGCTGATCGGGTATGAGAACCGAATGCTGAACAAGGAGGATTTCAACGATGACAAAAAGGACGCGGGGGAACTCGGCGCGGGGCATACCGTGACCGCGCTGTATGAACTGATTCCCGCAGGTTCCCAAGAGGATATCCCCGGCGTGGATGACCTGAAGTATCAGGAGAGCCGGATAAGGAAGGATTCGGCGGCCTCTGATGAGATCATGACCGTGAAACTTCGCTACAAGCCGCCAAAGGAAGATCAGAGCATGTTGCTTGTCTATCCTGTGAAAGAGACCTATCTCCGGTTTGATGAGGCGTCTGACAATTTCAGATTCTCCTCGGCAGTCGCAGGGTTCGGCATGTTGCTGAGAGGTTCCGAGTTCAAGGGGGAGAACGCCTACAAGGATGTCATCAAGCTTGCAAAGGCCGCAAAAGGAAAGGATGACGAGGGATACCGGGCCGAGTTCATCCGCCTTGTGGAGCAGGCGGAATTGCTGGATAAATAGCTGTGATAGCTGTAAGCTCTAAGGAGTCGCTCAAAAATAGCTTCAAATTCTTTGGGTTTGCAAAAAAAACAGGCAGTTCCCAGTTTGCAGTTCCGCCTTTGGGCGGTGTGACACCGCCTGAAGGCGGAACTGTAGAGTTCAACAAAAAGATTGTCCGAAGTGCAAAGCTTGCTTTGCGAGTCGTGCGTGAACAGATCCGTGAATCTCAGGGACTCGCAAAGCAAGCTCTGCACTCCGAGCTGACAAAGATTATGTTGAAAGCTCTGCAAACTGATTTCCAAGCGAAAAGAATGTAAAATTATTTTTGAGTGGTCCCTAAGCTTAAGCTCGTTTTTACAGCTTGCAGCTTTTTTAGGGAGGCATAGATGAACCAGTTTATGATTGTTCTGGGCGCAATCATGATTTTATTCAGCGCGTTTTTCATAACCGCAGCGGCCACCGATCTCCTCACAGAGCCTGAACCTGAGATGGAGACCCTTCTGGCGGTGATCGGGTTCTTCTCGGTTACCGGAATGGCCGGGCTGTACATCACCGTCGTCAATACCGTCAAGCATCGCAGGAAGAAGAGAGAGCAAAGGCACAGAAAGGTGCTGAAGGTGGTCGCGGCAATGGGAGGCCGTGTGACCCCTGTTCAGATTGCCGCCGAGACAAATCTGATCATCCACGACGCCAAGGCAATATTGGATCAACTCTGCAAAACCGGCATGGGCCGGATCCGGGTGACGGAGGACGGGAATCAAGTTTACGAATTCAAAGACTTTCTGAATGGGTTCCCCAAAAGGCGTTATGATCAGCAAATTTCAAATTCAGAGGAGGTTTACGATGAACAAACAGACAGAACAATCCGCCCTGATCATCATTGACATGCAGAACGATTTTGTTCTTCCCGATTCTCCGACAAGAGTGGCGGGGGCTTATGACACGATCCCGAAAATTCGGGAAGCCTTGGATCGTTTTAGAGAGATGAAATGGCCGGTGTTCCACGTGGTCCGCGAGTACCGGGATGATGGGAGCGATATCGAGTCGATCCGGCTGAAATTGTTCCTTGAAGAGGGCGCGTATGCCGTGCCCGGCACACAGGGGTGCGACATCGTTGATGAACTGAAGCCGCTTATAGGGGAATATCGTATCGTAAAGAACCGGTTCAGCGCGTTCATGAACACCGAACTCGACTTCATGCTCAGAAGACTCGGCATCACCCGCATTGTCGTATGCGGGACCCAATATCCGAACTGCATCCGGGCAAGCATCTTCGACGGCGTGGCCCACGGATATGACGTGACGCTTCTGACAGACGCGACCTCAGCCCAGACCCCGGAAATCGCGGCCGCCAACATACAGGACATCGCAAATATCGACGTCGCGTGTCTGACCGTGTCCGAATTTCCCACAATTTGCCCTGTCTCGTAGGGACAACTGAAAATAGCCCGGCAATTCATTGCCGGAGCCGAATTTCCCACAATTTGCCCTGTCTCGTAGGGACAACTGAGAATAGCCCGGCAATTCATTGCCGGTGCCGGATTTTCCAT
>JAOZRQ010000215.1:0-4645 GCA_029940115.1 Desulfobacterales bacterium | reverse complement strand
AATAGCCCGGCAATTCATTGCCGGTGCCGGATTTTCCATGATCTGCCCTGTCCCGTAGGGACAACTGAGAATAGCCCGGCAATTCATTGCCGGTGCCGGATTTTCCATGATCTGCCCTGTCCCGTAGGGACAACTGAAAATAGCCCGGCAATTCATTGCCGGGATGTCAGAGAATTTATATTTTAATATCAGGAGATTATATTATGATAAACACTGAAATTTCACATCAGTCAGAAAAAATTTCATCAGACCGGGTGCCTATGTCGGAAATATCAGCGGAGAGGATTATCAAAGCATTATATCGGCTCCCTTCCGAGTATCTTCCCCATATTTTGCAGTATATCGAATTTCTGGAATACAAATTCACCTATACTTCTTCCGATCCTTTTGAAGATGAGGCATTGTGGGACGCTGCCCAAGCCGAGATGGTCAGAAAGGACATGAATCCCCGCACCGTGCAGATGTGGATTTTCGCGCACAACGGACTGACCAGTCCGGCCCTTGACTTTGCCGAAAAACACGGGATACTCTGGTCGTCACGGAAGGAATTTGACGAGCTTCTGGTTCATCTGGGGCTTAGGCCGTTGCCGGAGATCTAAGCTGTAAGCTCTAATGCCGATGTAAAACAAATTTGCAATTTGTTTTGCCACAATGCCGATGTAGAACAAATTCAGCGATCGGGCTGGAAGAGGCGGTTTGCATTTTGAAGGCAATGGCCGGAACAGCTGAGAAAGCAGGTCAGCGCCTGATTGCTCTGCATAACGACAACTATATACAAGGATTGGGTGTAGTAAGGATTGGTCTGACCAGAACCCAGAAACCAAAATATGAAAAACAAAGACCTTTTACTATCCATTGATAACGGAACCCAAAGTCTACGCGCCTTAGTCTTTGACTTGAACGGCCAGTTGCTGGCAAAGGAGAGGGTTGCGTTCAAGCCTTATTTCTCCGAACATCCCGGATGGGCAGAGCAACACCCCGAGATATTCTGGCAGGCCCTCTGCAAGGCATGTCAATCCTTGTGGTGCAAAGGAAATATCGACAAGGAACGGATCGCGGGGGTTGCCCTGACGACCCAGCGAGGGACCGTCATCAATCTTGACACCAATGGAAAGCCCCTCCGGCCGGCCATCCTCTGGCTGGATCAGCGAAAAACTTATGATCTGCCATGTCTCAGCACGCCTTGGAAGCTTCTTTTCAAAATTCTTCATGTCACCGACACCGTCGAATATTTTCAGAGAGAGGCCGAGGCCAACTGGATTCGAGTCTGCCAGCCGGATGTGTGGCGGAAAACCCATAAGTTCCTGCTCCTCTCAGGCTACCTCACACACCGACTGACGGGTGAATTCACAGACTCGGTGGGCTGTCAGGTGGGGTATCTCCCCTTTGATTACAGAAGGTTGCAATGGGCTCCCACCTGGGATTGGAAATGGGAGGCCCTGCCGATTGATCCGGCCTTGCTCCCCCGGCTGGTTGATCCGGGTCGGACCCTGGGACGAATCACGGTGGCGGCGGCCAAGGCCACAGGCATCCCCGCCGGGCTCCGTCTGGTTGCGGCCGCATCGGACAAGGCGTGTGAGGTGATCGGTTCGGGTGCCTTGGACCCTTCTGTGGGGTGCCTCAGCTACGGCACAACCGCCACAATCAACGTGACCCACCGAAAATATGTCTCCGCGATCCCCTTTGTGCCCGCTTATCCTTCCGCGGCCCCAGATTACCATAGCATTGAAGTGCAGATCTATCGCGGGTACTGGATGGTGACCTGGTTCAAGGAAGAGTTCGGTTACCAGGAGCAACAGGAGGCGGAAAAACGGGGGGTGGCACCCGAAGTGCTTTTCGACAGGCTTGTGGAAAAGATCCCGCCTGGATCCATGGGACTTGTTCTTCAGCCCTATTGGACCCCCGGGGTGCGCCTTCCCGGGCCCGAGGCCAAAGGCGGGATCATCGGTTTTGGGGATGTCCATACCCGTGCCCATCTTTACCGGGCCATTCTGGAGGGACTCGCCTATGCGCTCAGGGAGGGAAAGGAGGGGATTGAGAGGCGCACCGGCATTCCGATTACCAGCCTCCGGGTCTCAGGCGGCGGTTCCCAGAGCAGAATCGCCATGCAACTGACCGCAGACGTCTTTGGCCTGCCCGCGATCCGGCCCCATATTTACGAGACATCGGGACTCGGCGCGGCCATAGACGCGGCTTACGGCCTTGATCTTCACACAGACTTCAAAACAGCGGTCAGCGCCATGACCCGGGTCGGTGAGGTGTTTGAGCCGAACATAAAGTCGCACCACATTTACGACGCGCTGTATCGGGACATTTACAAAATCATGTATAACCGCCTGAAACCGCTTTATGAGCGCATCAGAGAAATTACCGGGTATCCGAAATAGAGGGTTAAGGGTCAAGGGTTAAGGAACTGATTCCGCTAAAAGCCTGTCCGTCGCCCATGGGCGTGGACATGCATGTGGGCATGTGAGGTAAGGGGCA
The DNA here is from genome assembly GCA_029940115.1 of Desulfobacterales bacterium. Taxonomy (GTDB): domain Bacteria; phylum Desulfobacterota; class Desulfobacteria; order Desulfobacterales; family 4be13; genus JAOZRQ01. The sequence continues at coordinate 2,161 of JAOZRQ010000215.1, read as the reverse complement.
CAGGCAGGGGCTCCCCTAAATCCGTTATAATCAGGCAATTGACAACTCTCCATTTACATGGAAAATCCATGAAAAAATTGATAGACAACCAAGGCTCCCTCCGATACGGCTTATATGACGAACCGATAGACTGTGTCAACCATGAGGACTACATTCTGAAAACGCCGATGGGACTCATTCTCCCGGATGGCGTCAAGAAGTTCAGAGCCAAGCAGTTCATTTTCCTCGGCATCATGGGACCTGAGGTGATGCTCGGCATGGGGGTGGTGGATCTCAACTACTTGGCAAATGCCTTCCTCTATGTGTATGACCGGAAAACCGGAGACCTGACCGAGACGAAAAGGATGATGCGGCCTGCAAATGTCCGCATCGCGCCTTATCCTGACCAACTGATCTCCCGCGCGAAATCAGAAGACTTTCACATAGAAATGGCAGCGGGCAGGATTTCGGCAAAGAGTGGAGACATCTCCGTTGATGCAGAACTGGAGCCCATAACCACCTCGCCGCTCAGACTGGCTTCAAGAGTGGGCTACAGAGGATGGACATATACCCAAAAGACAACCCCCATCCGGCTCTCCGGAGAGATCGTATGCAAAAGCAGAGCGATTCGCATATCATCCCCCGATTACATGGCACTCACAGACTGGACGGCCGGCTATATGCGGTGGGAGACCTTCTGGAACTGGGCCGCCACTGCCCAAATGCTTCCCGACGGCAGGCCCTTTGGACTGAACCTCTCTTGGGGCATCAATGAGACAGGATTCACGGAAAATGCGTTCTGGCTCAACGGAAGAATGACAAAGGTGGATACTGTGAATTTTCTCTTCAACAGGCATGATCTCTCCGACAAATGGCACATCACCTCCCATGACGGAAAGGTGGATCTCGCATTCTCCCCCCAAGCCCGTCGGGAGGAGAAGCTGAACCTCTTGATCCTTGCCTCGAACTTCGTCCAGTTGATGGGCGAGTTTGAAGGCCAGCTGATCAGCGATGAAGGGGAATCTCTTGATATTCGAGGATGCCCCGGATGGGTGGAGGATCATTATTCCCGGTGGTAGCTGGAAGCTCTAAGCTTTAACGAAAGGAATTTTGAATGCGTATCATTCGATCAGTCCTTTTGATCTCAGCAACGGCTCAGGATCCACAAGATGCCGTGAAAACCAGCCGCTATGGTCATCTTCTCCCAAGGCCAAGGAGAGAAGTTCTGAAAAATGGAATATCGGAACCGGTTGTCTCAGATCGCACCGGATTTCAAGATTCAGATGGCACATGGCACATGCGGTGACGATGCAGTCCGCGCCGGCTTCTTTGGCTCCGAGCGCGATCTTGTTGACCATGGGCCGGACAACATCGGGTCTCGCCACCGAAAGAAACGTGCCGCAACATCGGGAGGCATAAGCCCACAACAGAGGTTCCGCCCCTAGGGAGGAGAGGATCTTTTCCATGAGTCCGTAATAATTCTTCTCCCGGCTCATCACCGGGGGACGGGCCAACATGCAACCGTAGTAGGGGACGAATCGGATGCCGTTCAGCGGGTGTTTCTGGTCTTTTGCAAGACTCGGCAGGTTTGCCTCGGAGAGCAGTTCAAAGAAGTGGAGGATGTTCAAATCCGGATCAAAAGGCCTGCCCCATTTGTCTTCATAATGACCTCTGGCGGCCTCGTCATCCCTCAGATGAAGATACATGCAACGGAGGCGCAGGGTGCAACTCGGACACGCCACCAACAGCGGCCTGCTGGCTGGCGCAAGGGATAGATTTCGGGCAGCAAGGTCATCCGCGACTTCAGAACGGATGCTGTGGGCTGAAGAACTGCCGCAACAGTTCCAGTCCTCAAGTTCCACAAGGTTGAAACCGAGACGCCGGCACAAGTTCAGTAGGGAGAGGTTGTTCTCCTTGGCCGAGGTGGCCAGGGAACATCCGGGAAAATAAGATATGTCTTTATGATTGTCCATATGGCCTCGTGATGCGTGATCCGTGATGCGTGACTTGTGATGCATGATTCGTGATGCGTGAAACGTGATGCGTGAAACGTGATGCGTGACCCGTGATGCGTGACCCGTGATGCGTGACCCGTGACTCGTGATGCGTGAAACGTGATGCGTGACCCGTGATGCGTGACCCGTGATGCGTGACCCGTGATGCGTGACTCGTGATGCGTGAC
>JAOZRQ010000753.1 GCA_029940115.1 Desulfobacterales bacterium | reverse complement strand
TGGGAGTTGTCCTCCCAAGAAAAATCCCGGAAAACTTTTGGCCGGGTACTTACTGGAAGCTTATGGCGTTTCCATCCCACCGGATTGTCAAATCCGGCGGATGAGGGTTCGGATTGGCCAATCCAAACCGAGCGTGAGGGAGGTTCGACCGGATACTTAATTTGATGGCAGTGACGCGAAGTGATTTTTCTCTTGATACAAATCCTGAAATCTGAGATATAGTTTGTAGTTCCGCCTTCAGGCGGTCTGACACCGCCGAGAGGCGGATATAGTTTGTAGTTCCGCCTTCAGGCGGTCTGACACCGCCGAGAGGCGGAACTACAAACTTTTCGCTCATCTGAGGAGTGCAAACCACTTTTCAGATAAAAGGCCCTTTCAGATTTCAGATCGGCTGAAAATCTATCGGATGAAGCAATTCCAAGGTTTATTTGGCATCCTTCATTTATGGTTCACTTTTTTCAAGCCAAAAAGTTTGTGGTTCCGCCTTCAGGCGGTGTGACACCGCCGAGAGGCGGAACTACAAACTTTTCGCTCATTTGGGAAGTGCAAACCACTTTTCAGGCAAAATGAAGGATGCCGTTTATTTTCCTGAAAAGCCTGTCGGTTCTTGTCTTTCAACTGCTTTAAACAGAGGAATCAGAAATGTCTGAAAAAGAGAACACCTGCTCACGCAGAAATTTCCTGAAAAGTGCCGGAGCCGCGGGAGTGGGAGCCCCCTTCCTTCCAGCCAAGGACGCGTCGGTTCAGAAAACTCAGGTCACTGTCCCCGTCCATTTGGATCGGGATCGGGCAAGGCACCTCTTCAACGAGATCCCCCCTGATGTTCGGGCGCGCATCCCCCATCTGAACTACTCAATGGCCGAGCAGCGATGCCCGCAGAGAATGCCGATTGCAAAGCTGATGAGAGAAGCTGTCGAGGAACTGGCATGAGGCGGATACACCCTGCCGCGTACCCGAATCACCCCCGGGTGGGCGTGGGCGCGGTGGTTTTCAGGGAAGGCAAAGTGTTGCTGATATTCCGGGGAAAGCCGCCGGCCCAACATACATGGGCCATCCCTGGCGGTAGCGTCAACTTGGGTGAGACCCTCCAGCAAGCCGCGGAACGAGAGGTCCAGGAGGAGACCGGTGTGATCATCACCGCACGGGAGCCGATCTTCACCTTTGACGCGATTGTTCGGGATGAGACGGATCAGGTGCAGTTTCATTATGTGGTCGTTGATCTGGCGGCTGATTATGTGAGCGGCGAGCCAACTCCCGGAGATGACGCCCTGGACGCACGATGGGTATCATCAGACGAGATGGAAGGGCTCAGGATGAACGAGATGACAGGGAAGCTGTTAAAAGCTGTAAGCTGTAAGCTGTAAGTCAAACTTGATCCTTCGTAGTTTGAGAACTGCCTGTGCAACGACTTAAATGTTGCCCGAAATGGCATCTTTCATTTTGCCTTTCAGTTTGTAGTTCCGCCTTCAGACCGTCTGAAGGCGGAACTACAAACTGAAAGGCAAACCCATACAGGACAAATGTGAACATCTCCAAAATGTGCTGTGTACAGGACAAAAAAAATGAGCGGGAAAAGAAACCCGGCTTTTTCGGGCAGGGAGGAGTCGGCCCATTTGGGAGAAAGCCGAGTTCCTCGCCCATCCACAACTTTTGTCCCGCACACCTGTGTACAGGACAAAAAAAGTGAATGGGAAAGGAAACCCGGCTTTTTCTGGCGGTTTGGAAATCTGCCCGTTTGGGAAAAAAGCCGGGTTTCTTGCCACCACAATTTTTTGTCCTGTACACAGCCCGCACACAGCAAAATGTGATAAAAAAGGCATTCTTTGCCTCTGAAGTATTATTTTTTCTTGACATGATGATCAAGCTTTGTTTAAAAATGACTTTGAATGCATACTTGGAAAACTCTGTTTTCAAGGCGGAGGCAATTTATGAAGCAACTGATGACACTTGGGTTACCCATGATGATCATGGGTATCTTTTTTATGATACTGGTGTCCATTGCACACAGCCAAGCATGAGGCGTGAGGCGTGAGACGTGAGACGTGAACGTGAAATACTTGGCATTCTCAGCAGCTCTAACCAAGCCCCCAAAAAATGAAACCTCAGAAAATTGAAAAGTTAAAAGGCATTTTGTGCAGATCTGTTGAGGGTCGGTATTTCTTCCGAACTTATAATGAGGACGGGACATTCACCGACTATGAACTGTACCATACGGATCTGGAAATAGAGATATCGGATTCTGACGCATACATCTATGAAAGGAACGGCGAACTCCATATTGATCACAGTCCGAGAACCTTGGGGCTGGAAGGAGAGGATCACGATGGCATTCAGTGATTACAAACACATTTCCCAAGTCCAGGAGGCGTTTCAGATTGTCGCACAGGAGGGATGCTTTCTGATATTGCAGGATATGGAACCACCCGCCCAGTTTCTTGACGAATTCCGCTTCAACCAGCAATGACGAAACCACGGGCCCTCTTGCACAGATCATGGGACGACAATCCGTGTCATCCGTGTAATCTGTCTGATCTGCGGTTCAAAATGCCGGACAAAAGTTGTCTGCCAAAAAGCCGGACAAAAGTTTCACCCACATTTGACAATCAACGCACAAAAAAAAGGCAACCATCAACACAGCGGCAACAATCAAGCTTGAGCCCCACAGAAACAAATTCAAAAACTCAAAAACTCATAAACTCATAAACTCATAAACTCATAAACTCATAAACTCATAAACTCA
>JAOZRQ010000214.1:8641-10359 GCA_029940115.1 Desulfobacterales bacterium | reverse complement strand
AAACTCACAAACTCACAAACTCACAAAACTCACAAAACTCACAAAACTCACAAAACTCACAAAACTCACAAACTCACAAAACTCACAAACTCACAAAACTCACAAACTCACAAACTCATAAACTCTTAAACTGATTTACATAGGAGAATGAATGACATGAGACCCAAAATTGTTTTTCTGTTGATCAGTTTTCTGATGATCCCCGTTTCCGGAGACGCCGGCCCGTTGGCGGTGTTTCATATTGACGCTAGAGGGAAAAGCGGCACGGAGATCGGAACCGAACTCGGGAAAGCCCTGAAAGAGAAATTTCCCGACATTGAGAAACATATTGACGGGTATCTCGCCTCCCTCACCCGTCAGCACCCCTTCAGAACCCGATATCTCAGAAGAATCAGGGCCATGAAGCCGAATATTGAGCAAAGACATCGGGATGAGGTGGACGCGGTGGCGCGTTGCCTGGCCAGCGAGCAGACTGACAAACTTGGGGACGGGCGTCTGTCAGCGAATGAACTGTGGCTTCTGCAACTCATCACCGATGTGACAACAGAGGTGGTCTGTTCCGGTTTCGGTGTCTTCGGGAACCATGCCGAATCCGGCTTTCCCATTGTGGGGAGAAACATGGACTGGGCCACAGACGAGGGACTCAGACATCTTCAAGCGATAGTCGTTTATGAATATGAGGAGAGGAGATTCGTGAACATCGGCGTGGCCGGATATCTGCCCACAGTGAGCGGATTCAACAGCCACGGCCTTTTCGCGGCGCATCTCCATTCCCCCATGGGAAAGCTCTATCCATATCCCCTGACAGATGAACATTCCGGAGTCTTCGATATCCGGAAGGCCTTGGAGGAGGGTGCCAGCATACCGGATGCGGTGAAGCTCCTCCGCCATCGTTGCGCCCTGAGCCACAATGTGCTTCTTGCCGACAAAAGGAGCGTGAAGGTGCTGGAAATGGCGAGCGAGGCATACGGCAAGGTCAGGACCGACACCAGCCGGCTGAGACCGGACATATCTTGGGGAAAGCGGAATCAGATTGCGGTGGTCAACTTTTTCGCACTGTACGGCAATGACAACCACCCGATGGAAGCCGTACGCTGGAATCGTCTCAAAAAACTGGCAACCTTCAGCCCATCCCATAAAGCCCGGGTGACAGATCTGATGAGGATCATGCTGGACAGAGGCGGCGATCCCTTTCGTAAGATTTTTAACGATAAAACTGTCCATTCCATGGTATTCACGCCAAACGATCTGAAATTGCACCTCTACACAGTTCCCATCTCAGGGGTTCATGACAGAAACCCGGTGATGAAGGAAGTTGAGATTTTCCCCACAGATGACAACAAAACGGTTCTTGCCAAGGAAACGCCGCAGAAACCCGGCAAAAAGATGAACGCCCAGCTCGCGGGCTTGGCTCTCGTCGCCACGATGATTGCATTCGGTGTGACCATCTTTTGCCACTACCGATGGCCCTTGCCGCATCGTCGCAAAGACCGTGCAAGCTCAGACTACAGAGGCGATTTCCATGAATGAGCATCCCTTTTTGTTCAGCGTCAGACCATATGACAGACTTATGTTGAGCCATACGGCCGATTGGTGGGGGAGATTCTTTTTCTGATTATAACGCTTTTGGAGGCCGCTCTGTCCTTGAACCTGAACGTGAACCGAGCAGTTTTATATGATGCTCGCGGGGGATTGGCAAATCCCCCGCCCTCAGGGTT
>JAOZRQ010000214.1:0-8541 GCA_029940115.1 Desulfobacterales bacterium | reverse complement strand
CCCGCCCTCAGGGGGTTCGGGTTTGCCAACCCGAACCGGGCAACAGGGGCCGAACATTCATTTGCAAGTATACGTTCACGGGCACGTTCACGGAGCCCAGAACCCAGAAACTTTACAGGTCTTATATGAAAAATCTGACAAAATTGTACAGAGAGGAAGTCAAGATTTCCTCGATACCCCTGCTTTTGACAATCCTCACATCGGGTGCGGCCGAGGGCTTTATGCTCGGCATTGTCTTGGCGGCGGCTCATGCGGGGAGAAACGAGGAGTTGAGCAGCATCTATATGCTGATATTCATGGCGGCCTTTTCCACCTTTTTTTTGGGGAAGAGATATTTCTTGATCTTGGTGTCAGCGGAATTTGAAAAGTGTGTCCAGAACATCCGCCTCAGAATAGCCGACAAAATCAGAAAAAGCGAGCTCATCTATCTCGAAGACATGGGCATCGGGGATATCTTCACTCAGGTTACGAAGAACACCGAGACGATTTCCCAATTTGCGCTCCAGATCGGGATCGGCTTGCAGTCCTTTGTCGTACTGTTATGCGCCATGGTTTATATTGCCATGCTGTCCATAGCGGCCTTTTTCCTGATCATACTTATCCTAACCTTGGCTGCGTGGCTGTATCTGCTTCATGAGAAAACCTTTTCTCAGTATATGGATGACACGCTGAAAAAAGACAGCATATTCTGTGATATGCTCTATGACTCGTTGAAAGGCTTCAAGGAACTCAAGATCAACCAAAGGAAAAGTCAGGATCATTTCAGGGAATTGATGGACCTTTCTGATGAGACCGAGGAGCTCAGGGTAAAGACACAGGTTGAACTTGCGTTTGAGATGATCTTTTCCGAGGCGGCGTTTTTCTCACTGCTCGGCATGGTCGTCTTTGCCATGCCCTTGGTGGGGATGCACGGGGAGGCAATCGTCAAGGTGGTGGCCGGAATCCTGTTTGTCATCGGTCCGGTGGGCATGCTGGTGGGATCAATACCCAGCCTCAGCAGGATGGACATATCTCTCGCCGCGGTCTATGATCTGGAAAAACGGCTGGATCAGGCTTCCACATATGAGCCAGAAATGAAATTGAGTGAGCCGATCAGATCGTTTGAGGAAATCCGGTTTGAGAACATTCTGTTCCAATATGAGGGTGAGGACCAGTTGTTCACCATGGGACCGATGGATTTCTCAATTTACAAGGGAGAAACCCTGTTCATCGTGGGCGGAAATGGCAGCGGAAAATCCACATTGCTGAAACTGCTGACCGGATTGTATTACCCTAAAATCGGAAGGATTGCGATAGACGGCATCCCTGTTGAGAGAGAGACCTATCCCGCGTATCGGGGGCTCTTCACCACCATATTTTCCGATTTTCACTTGTTCAACAGACTGTATGGCGTGGCGAGCACCGATTACGCCAAGGCGGACGAACTGCTGACCCTGATGCAGTTGGACAGGAAGACAAAGATTGTGGACGGCGCGTTCACCAACATCAACTTGTCCACCGGCCAGAGAAAGCGGCTGGCGATGCTCGTTTCCCTGCTGGACAACAAGCCGATCTGTGTGTTCGACGAATGGGCCGCCGACCAGGACCCGTCATTTCGACAATATTTTTATGACACCCTGCTGAAGGATATAAAAGCCGAAGGCAAGACGATCATCGCCGTGACGCATGATGACAGGTATTTTGGTTATGCTGACAGGGTGTTGAAAATGGAAATGGGGAAGTTTGTGGAATAATTCTGATGATGATGCTTTTTGGGTGAAGTTCGTGTCATTCCAAAAGTAAAATCAATGGTATCAATGGTTTTGGTTCTAACGGTTTTTGTGGTTTCCGACACGGGCTGGGAATTGTGATCCGCAGATGAACGCGGATGAACGCGGATGGCCTGTGTCGGGGCTCATCCGCGTCCATCCGCGGCTTGTGGGGGTTTTGTCCCTCCCGTCCCAAGGCAGGCTGTCCCCAGACTGGCATTGCAGGATCGTGACTGTCTGAAATCACATGCAACCGCAAAATCCGTTAGAACCAGCAATGGTTTTGATAAGTACCCGGTCAAAAATTTTTAAGGATTTTGTCTCACACAAAGGCACAAGTTCACGGGCAGGAGCTGGCATCCATCTGTGGGAAATGGCATCCGGCATGACAAACAAAGTTGTGACGCCCATTGGACGGGCCTTCGTGACACCATCCACGGGATATCATATTAGAAACAAAATCTGAAAACAGGAGGAATTGCATGTCAAATATCAGCAAAATCGGCGTCATTGGCGCAGGAAACATGGGTAGCGGCATTGCCCAGAAGATCATCCAGGAAGGGATCAACGTGGTGATGGTGGATATCAAGGATGAGTTTGTGGAACGCGGCATGAACACCATCAGGAATCTGCTCCAAGAGGCGGTGGAGCGCAAGATATTCACCCCCCAGCAGGTTGACGAGACCCTCTCCCGCATCAAGGGGACCACCGACTTCAACGAGGTCGCGGATGCAGATATCGTCATTGAGGCGGTGTTTGAGGATAAGCAGGTCAAAACCGATCTCTTCAAAAAGCTCGACCAAATCTGCGCGGAGAAGACCATTCTCGCCACAAACACCTCAAGCTTTTATGTCAGGGATTTCGCGGGCCAGGTCGGCCGGCCGGACCGGTTTGTCGGGCTTCACTATTTCTTCCATCCCGCGAAGAACCGTCTCCTTGAGGTGATCCCCCATGACGGGACCAGCCAGGACACGATTGAGAAATCGCTCCTTGCGGCAAAGCTCCACAGCAAGACCGCCATCCTCGTGAAGGACGCGCCGGGGTTTGCGGTCAACCGTTTCTTTGTCCCTTTCCTGAATGAGGCGGCCCGGCTGCTTGAGGAGGGGGTTGCGAATATTCCGACCATCGAGGAGGCCGCGAAGCGAGGCTTCAAGATCGGCATGGGCCCGTTTCAACTGATGAACGTGACCGGGATCCCCATTGCCGTTCATGCTTCCACCACCCTCGGAGACGAGCTTGGCCCGTTCTACGCGACCGCGGACATCCTGAAGCAGCAGATGGAAAAACGCGAAAACTGGAATCTAAAAGGCGAGGTGGATGAGTCAAAGATTCAAGCGGTGATTGACCGGCTTTATGGGGTCTGTCTTGGGGTCGCGGCCGCACTCGTGGATGAGGGCGTCGCCTCGGCAGAGGACACGGATCGCGGGGCAAAGATCGGGCTTCGCTGGGTCATGGGGCCCTTTGAGATGATGAACCGGGTCGGGATTGACAAGACCTATCAACTGGTCCAGGCGATCACAGAGAAATATGATGACTTCAAGATGCCCGGAATTCTTGAAGATCAGAAGGCAAAGGGGGAGCCTTTTGCGTTCAAGCTTGTGGATATTGATGTGAAGGACGGGATCGCATGGATCACGGTAAACCGCCCCGAGGCGATGAACGCGCTGAATGAGGCGGTCTTTGCCCAATTGGACACCCGGTTCTCCGAGGCAGAGAAGAACCCGGAGGTCGAGGCGATAGTCTTTCAGGGCGCGGGAAAGGCATTTGTCGCGGGTGCGGACATCCGCTACTTTGTCCAGAACATCAAGAACGACAAAATCCCCGACACGGTGGCATTCACCCGGAAGGGCCATGAGCTGTTCCTCAGAATCGAGGAATCTGAGAAGTTCACGATCGCGTTGCTTGACGGCCTCTCCCTCGGGGGCGGGAGCGAACTGGCCCTCTCCTGCCAGGCCATTGTGGCCACGCCGGCGGGGTCCATCGGATTTCCTGAGACCGGCATCGGGATCTACCCAGGGCTGGGGGGAATGCTCCGCTTTGCCCGTCATGTGGGCCCGGAGCTGGCCAAATATTACACCTTCACCGGGGCCCCCCTCTCCGCACAAGACGCGTATGATCTCGGGATCGTGACTCGGCTTGGGGAGCCTGCCGAGGTGGATACCGCGATGGCCGCCCTAACCTCGGAAGGAAGGTCGGACAAATACCGGCCGCGTGACATCCCCGAAAGGTTCAGGCCGCTGGCTCAGATGTGCGCCAAGGAGAATGTGGAAAGACTTCTCTCCGGGAAATCGCCCGAGGGGGTGCCCGAAGATATCGCGGCCAAGACCGCCAAGATCGTCGGGTACAAGGCCCCGCTTGCCCTCAAAGTCGCCAATGAGATCATTGACGAGCAGGCCGGCAAGCCGATGAAGGAAGCTGTGGATATCGAGCTCGGACGTTTGCAGGAGATATTTTCCACCTCGGACGCGCTGGAAGGACTCTCCTCCTTGGGGCGTAAACGTCCTGAATTCAAAGGCGAGTAAACAACCAACCCCACCTACAACACCTAGAGCTTTCAACATAATGTTTGTCAGTCCGGAGTGCAGAGTTTACTCTGGACACTCACAGAGTGAACTCTGCACTCCGGGCAATCTTTTTGGAGTGCGGAGTTCACTCTGTGTCCGGACACTCACAGAGTGAACTCTGCACTCACAGAGTGAACTCTGCACTCCGGGCAATCCAGAGTTCACTCTGTGTCCGGACCTCTGAAGGTGGATTTCTGCCTTCGCAGGCTTTTTGATCAGAGAGCTTGATCACTGGGTGGCAAGTACCTTACCCCTTTTCAGACTGAGGTGACCATGACACGACAGGAAGAACTGGCCTGTGAGGGATGGCGGTTCGGATTTGTCAATCCGAACCGAGCGCGGGGTGAGGCCGACGGGGTTTACCGAAGGGTGCAGTCGTTTTAGGACGACGCTAAAACCTTGAATATCAATAGCTGACATGTCATCTTTTGACAAAAAACACAAATTTGTCATATTTATTTTTTTAATTCAAGGATTTTTGTGATATGATGAGTATATGGAATACAATGATTGTTTCAATTGCGCTGAAGAAAAATTTTTCGAGATGACTGATTTTTTGAAAAGCAGGGAGGCGCACACCTTGAATTTGAGTGAGCTTGAAGAGTATCTTCATGAGGAAGGCAGGGAACTGCTGAGAAACTTGCTGACCGCACACCTTGAAGAGCGCGGTGTCGGAGATGTCGGACCGGAGATCATGGGGGCGGACGGCATGAAAAGGACTCATAGGTGTCTCAGAACAAAAAAAATCAAAACTTTGTTCGGAGAGGTGGAGACAAGCCGCATCGGATATTCCGGCAGGGGCGCGCCGAGCCTCCTTCCCCTGGACGGAATGCTGAACCTTCCCTCACTTGCCGTGTCGTATGGTTTGCAAAAATATCTGGTGTTGGAAATGATCAGAAGCTCATTTGATGAGTCAGTCAAATCAGTGGAAAGATGGACGGGGGTCAGGATCACCAAGGAACAGGCGGAAAAGATCATGATCGGATCGGCAGGGGATTTCAAAAAATTCTACAATTCCAGGTCGCTCCGTGAAAGGAACGAGGCGGAGGCACTGCCTCTGATCACACTCACTTCCGATGGCAAGGGAGTTGTCATGCGGACGGAAGATTTGCGGGAGGCGACCGGGGAAAAAGCTGAATGCGGGAAAAGGAGCAAAAGGGATGGTCATTTCATGAGCAAAGGCAATTCGAACGCGAAACGAATGGCCACAGTGGCGTCGGTTTATGAAATTGCCCGGTTTGCACACAAGCCTGAGGACATGATTCGGGAATTCCTTTTCACGTCACACGCAGGGAAAAAGCTCAGACGACCTCGCCCGAAGGCAAAACGGGTGTGGGCCGGTTTGGAAAATTCAGGTGAGGATGTCATCAGTGAAATATTTGAGGAGGCTTTGAAACGGGATCCTTCGAATCGCAAGGAATGGGTGGTTCTGGTTGACGGAGATCCCCCGGAACAGCCGGCTGATGAAAGCGATGAGATCATTCAGATGATGGTCAGAGGCGGTCTGATGCAGCCCAGACACTCACCCCCGCCTGACCCGATATCTAAAAAAGAACGCAGGAGGCTTGCCGAAAAACTGGGACGGGCACCGGGCAGGCCGCTTTCGGAAATCATCATCTCAGAGCGTGGGCAGTGATGGAAACCGCATACTTTGACACCAGCGCCCTGGTAAAACATTATGTGGCGGAAATCGGAAGCGGATGGGTGAATGCGCTTCTCACCTCCTCCCGTGCCCGTCGTGTTCACCTCGCAACTGACTGTTGTTGAGACAACATGCGCCTTTTCACGGAGACTGCGAGAGGGGACACTGACATCCGGGGCATACAGCAGGCTGACAGCTTTTGATTATGACATCACTTACAAATATGTCATTGCCGATGTGATGCCGACAACAGTTGACACGGCCTGCCGGATGTCAGGCAGACATCCCCTGCGTGCTTAATGATGCAGTGCATCTGGCAACGTATGATCGGGGAGTCTTAAATGGCACGAGGAGATGTCCTGCTTGTGGGATTACCTTCAACATATCTGAATCGGGAATGATTCCGAAGCGATACAAACCTTTAATGAATACCATGTCAGGGAGGATGACAATGATGTTACTCACAGACATTGAAAAGCATGTGACACCGCTTTCCAGAACAGAGAAGTGGCAACTGATCAAAGATGTGCAGGAGATGCTGATGCGGGAAGAAGTGTCGGAATTACAGCATCTTTCAAAATCGGGGGTTACATACCCCCTGTTCACCCCGGTCGGGTTGGAAGAGGGAGCCGTGAAACTTCAACACTACATTCAGGAGGGCAAACTGTGAACACGCAACGTTTTTCATACACTCCCATGCCTCCGTTTTCAGGGGGAATGCCGGTTGTGCATGTCGAGTTGGCACACGGTTCGTCTTCTCTGACAACACCGGCCCTGACAGATTCCGGAGCAGCGATGAATCTTTTGCCGTTTGAATGCGGGGAACAATTGGGCTTTATCTGGGAGGAACAACGCCTTTCTCTTCCAATGGGGGGCCTGCTACCGGATGCAAAAGCCTTTGCCGTTCCGGTGACACTTACACTTGAGCCGTTTCCTCCGATTGAATTGGCCTTCGCCTGGGTGGATGTCTCACAGGCAAAAATCCGGGTCCTGCTGGGACAAATCAATTTTTTTCAGCACTTCAAAGTCACTTTTACGGCATACGAACAGCACTTTGAGATTTCCTCCAGACCCGCATGATTTTGAAAAAAACATTCACTATCTACACGGATTGTGGTTAAGAAAGGATTACTCCGAAGCTTCTCATGCCCGGGCCTTTGCATGCAATCAGACTAGTCCGAAAGGTGAGCAGTAATCCTTTTCTTAACCATAATCCGCGTAGATGGCGGCTCATGGCGTCATCCCTGCCAATCATCCACACGGATTAGCGATAAGTGAGGCTTACGGATTCCCGATTGAATGTAATTCTGGCAGATAAGCAGATAAGCCTTGACATCTGTTCCTGAGATGAGTACAACATCCATTAAGAGGAGGGCATGATATGCTGAAAACACAATTAAGTATCAGTCTTGATCAGGAGCTTGCAGATTTTGTCAATATATACGCACAGGAGAACCGAACCACCGCTTCCGAGCTTATCACCCAGCTTTATTCTCGGGTTAAAACGACAGACCCGGGGAGACAGCACGGATATTGTTTTTTCCAATCCGGAGTTTTATCAGTCGGTAAGAGACGTTCAGAGAAGACTCCGTGACGGTTCCGCAGAATGGCATACCTTTGGGGAGATTTTCGGCGAATGACAGATGCAAAATTTGAAAAGGCATTCCTGAAAGCGGTCAGGAAACATTCCGGAATCAGAAAACAGATCGAACAGAAAGTTCTTCAGATAACCGAACATCCTGTGGAACTCGGAGAGCCCCTGAAAGGCGATTTTCGGGGATTTTACTCCTGTCCCGTGAAACGTAATTTCACCCCGGTCTCCACCTTGGCCTGCCCCGCATTGATCGCAAATACAGAATATCTTTTGATCCGAAAGAGTTTCTGCCTTCGGGAAACCCGGATTGGTCTGCTTCGATCTTTCTCTTACGCCTTCTTGACCATGATGATTTATACAGAACTCCCCGATAGCAGAGTGACAAATTGTGGGCATCTCCGCACGGATTTGTGTTCGGTTGCATGGGTTGTGTTCATCTCGCTCACCTGCATGGATTAGTGATAAGCAGGGATTATTTGGCCATCATGGCGTAATCCTTGCCAATCGCTAATCCGTGTAGATGAGAACAAGGTAATCCTCAGTTAATCGCTAATCCATGTAGATGGGGAGGTAGGTGGTGGTGCATCTACATGGATTATGGCCCGCCAATGCGGACGCTGGCATGATTCGCATGTCAATGCCCCCCGAAGGCGGACACTCCCATTTGCAACTCGTGGCTGATTGAAAGAATGCCGCCCGACCTGCCGACGAGGATGCCTGCACCATGGGGGACATCGAATGTCAACAACTTTCTTTCCAAGAGACGACACTTTGTTTGACATTTTGAGCTTTCCCTGATACCAAAGGGTTTCAGGGGCGTGCCCCCGAAGAAGCCCGGCTTGAGCCAATACCCGAAGGGGTCACATAAACCAGCCCAGGGTTGCCCGGCAACCCCTCAAGCTTTGTTTACCCCGAAATAAGGGCAACCCTGGGGAAAACTTGATGAGTTGGAGGTGACCAAGCCATGCATTGACATGACGGATGAGGGTTACA
>JAOZRQ010000752.1 GCA_029940115.1 Desulfobacterales bacterium | reverse complement strand
CCGTTAGACCTAGGAACGGGGTTCCCTCAATTGCCAACTCTACCAGACTTCCGAAGTTGCCGAAACTTCGGAAGTCCTGATTTTCCATGCCTCTGGGAAAGTAACTCGCTTATGTGGCTGAAGCAAAAAAAATGAAGAATTGCTTGACATCCACAAATAAAAACATTAGAATACCAGAATTAAGCTTGGATGTGACTCTTATGGGCAGGTTAGCCACTCGAAAAAATATATGAAAAGAACATTGCAGGCAATCAACAATCTCAAAAAAAAGGGAATCATAGGCGATTATGCAATAGGAGGGGCGGTCGCGTCATTTTTCTATTTGGAGGCGGCACTGACAGAAGATTTGGATGTGTTCATCCATACAGATTCCGGGAAACATGACATCATAACATTGTCACCGCTGTTCGAGAGTCTGGCGGAAGAAGGATACAGGGAATTCAGACGGGAAGGCATAATAATCGGCAAGTGGCCTGTCCAGTTTCTGCCTGCGACAACAGAATTGGAAAAGGAAGCCTTGGAAAAGGCGAATGAGGAGATGATAGAGGATGAGGGGCTGAAGGTCTTTTCAGCGGAACATCTCATGGCCATATGTGTGCAGGTGGGAAGGGCAAAGGACAAAATAAGACTGGACCAGTTTCTGAGGGAGAAATGTTTTGACGAGAAAAAACTTGATGACATATTGTCCCGACATAATCTGACAGAGAAGTATGAGAGGATAAGAAAACTGTTGGAGGACTGAGGCATGGAACTGACAAAAGAACTCTGTTTAAAAATGAAAGAGGAAGGAAGAAGGAAATTGAGACAGTTGCCAATTGATGAAAAGATAAAAAGGGTGGAAGAACTTCGCGACAGAGTTAAGGCGATCAGAGATTTGAGGTGTAAAAAAAAACGACAGGCCGATGGGTGAAAGATATGGCTGACTAGTCAATTGAAAGGGTTCGATAAGTTGAAAGGGTTCGATAAGTGACCCTGAAAAAAAAAGCTTGACAATGTGCAGATAAAGATTATGATTGAAGGAAGATTGACAGTATGCAAATGAAGATTACAAGTATGACTGAAAAAAAAACTTGACAATTGCAAATAAGAATATAAATTATCAGTTGACTTGAGGTCAGTGGTGATCTGCATAATGCATACCATGTGCAACTTTCGTTGCCATACCTGTCTCACTGTCATTCCTGTTCCCTTGTCATACCCTGTCTCACTGTCATTCCTGTGAAAGCAGGAATCCAGTGATATTGGAATATGGATTCCTGCTTTCGCAGGAATGACAGGTGTGAAAAGGAATGACAGGTGTGAATAAGGAATGACAGGTGTTCAAAAAGTTGCTCATGTTTTTTATATACATATCCTTATAATAAGGAGGTGATGTTAAGGAAGAAAAAAGATGATGAAGTTTTAGGTTAATGGTTTTTTGGAAACAACTGATTTTATTTTTTGATAGGAGAGGAAGAAAATGAAGAAAGCATTGGCATTGATGGCCGCGTTGATGGCGGTCTTTGTTTTTGTCGCTGTTGCGAGTGCAGCGGGGGGGTACAACAGGACCACCGAGCCGACAGCGAAGAGTTATGTGTGTTCGGAAGCTGAAAAATGTGCGCCTGGAACGATCCCCTGTCCCGCCGACCCGGATGACCCGCAGTACGTCCAAGGGGTTCAAATAAGTGGTGGTGAGATCAATCCCGCATATCCCTTTGATTATGACGGGAAACCGTATGTGGTCGATGGATTTGGGACATACGGCTATGATGTCGGATACAATTATGATCCAAATGCGGCAAAGCCTCGAAACTGTAAGTTCGTCTTTGACGTATGCAGTTGCGGCGCGGCATGTGAAATCGTACCGGGCGCGAAGATGGGCATTCAGATGACCATCGAAACCAAGGGCGTTTACTGGGCCAGACCCGACTATATCCCGGCAGAGGAAGATGGTGAATATGGTAGCGGTGACGACAGACAGCCCCGCGCGGGTGAACCCACGGTGTTTTTTGACATGTATTCCTCTGCCGATCGAGGCAGGCTCTGCTCCACAACCAACCCCACAAATCTCATGAAAGAAGCTCCTTATTATGAGGATGCGGAAACTGGCGGGCGGCTGGGGAGTACGACTGCTATGGTGAGCCCAGAGGCCGTGCGAAATTTCGGTGTGGTCAAATACTACAGGAACTTCACTTATACAGACCCGAGCACAGGCGAGAGTCTTATGGGAGATTATGAAACTCCGGACGGGACTATAAAGTTCAGAACTACGGTCACGTCAGAGTATGCCAGCACCCCGCTGTTTTTTGAAGCCAAGGATATTGTGACCTATGCTGACAACGCAGGCATTGATGGCTATAAGGGAGCTATCCCGGCCCATAACAAGGTGAAGATTCTTGAGTCCTTGAAAGATACCGACTATGTGTTTACCGAAGATGACACAGCCGATGCGGATGGTGCATGCAAGATCTGGGTTGACATCCCTGCAATGCGCGTTGACCCGTATGAGAAGGTCAGGGGTGAAAATGTTATCGTTCGGGTAAGGCTTCTGTTCAACAGGAATCCCTCGGGTATCTGTCCTGAATGTGATCCCCCGGATGTCTGTGATGTGGCATTGAATGTGGGTGTCATATGCCCGGCTGCGAACGGTATTGTGGTCGGTAACAAGTATTGCATGTTCTTCCCCTATGCGCTCCAGCAAGACCCGGACGGTTGGGGTACAGGCATTGGCATAAGTGCCTTGGGCTCCGTACCCGATAATGCA
>JAOZRQ010000213.1:9860-10369 GCA_029940115.1 Desulfobacterales bacterium | reverse complement strand
GACACCCCGCCCCAATGGAGGCCAGTCCATGCCCATGCCGGAATCGGACAATTCCCATCATTGCTTGTGAGGGCCCAGACAAAAGGAGTGCAAAGATGGCGGTGGTTGAGACCCTGTCATCCCAAGAGGCCATCTTTGTGCCTCCATCGCTCCCTGTCTTAACCAGAATTCACAGGATCATAATGATTGCCATGATCTGCCCTTCCATTGTCCGAGCCGGAATTTGTGACTGTCGCCATCTTTGCTTGTGAGGGCTCAGACAAAAGGAGTGCAAAGATGGCGATGGTTGAGACCCTGTCTCCCAAGAGGCCATCTTTGTGCCTCCATCGCCTGCGTCAAGCCTCAAAAAAAGCTCATGTCATGTTTGCCTGAGATGAGGGAGACATGACAACGGATCGGAGGATGAAGCGGATTTTTTTTATCCGTCAAATTGTCTTGGCCAAGTATTTTTGTCCAAGCAGGGAAGCCCGGCTCCAAGCGGACAAGCCCGGCTTTTTTTCGGCACGGCT
>JAOZRQ010000213.1:2289-9760 GCA_029940115.1 Desulfobacterales bacterium | reverse complement strand
CTTCCAATGTCAACAAAAGCCGGGCTTTTTTCAACACATCATGACATGCCGGCGGAGGCTTCAGGTGTGTCTGTCGCCAATGTTCCGATGTCTGCCATTTTTGGTTTGACCTCCAAGCGGACAAGCCCGGCTTTTTTTCGGCACGGCTCTTCCAATGTCAACAAAAGCCGGGCTTTTTTCAACACATCATGACATGCCGGCGGGAGCTTCAGGTGTGTTTGTCGTCCAAGCGGACAAGCATGCCCGCGGGGATGTCGGGAGCTTTTCAGCAGAGGATCAGGACGCGGTGGACCATCATGTCCATACCCTGGTCTCCCGGAACCGGGGTGCCGACTTGGTCGGTGACGTGGATCACCGTCTTGAACCGCTCAATTCTCCGCCCCCCTGTCTCCCCGCCGTCCGCCTGGGTCGCCACACAGACACCGGGGGACAGGGGCGGCATCATCAGCACGAGGGCGATGATGAGGGACAATGATGACCTTGTGATCCTTTTTGACATGTCAATCCTCCTTTTTCTGATGTTTCGGGTTTGTGAGGGGCGGTCTGCGGACCGGCCTCTTGGTGATCTGTCCTGTCTCGTCGGGACATCCGAAGGCGGGCCGGCAGTTCGTTGCCGGCCTGCAAATGCGTCCCTTGTCATCCGCGAGATGCGGACCGGCGGGCTGGAATCGGAACGACAAAATTCGGAACGGCCGTTTCCATTCTTCGCCGTCAGTCCCCCGAAGGCTGTCCAGCTTGCGACGAATTTCGACAACTTCCGGATGAAGTCCTGATTCGTCTCATTGAGAATGTTCCCGAAGGCATCATACTCAATGCTCTTTACCACACTTCCGGATGAGTCTGCAACAACTTTCAGCGTGCCGACCTGATCATATCCGAGGTAATACGTCATCCCGTCCTTTGTCATGGCGAGAGGCATCCGTGCATCCGCATACTCAAAGCGCATTCTCAGCGTGTCATTGGCATTGTACACGGCCAGCAGCCGTGTCAGCCCCTGCCACAGATACTTCTCGGTGATGACGCCGTTCACCTTTTTGGCAATGCGTCTGCCGAGCGGGTCAGCCCATACCCGAAAGTGTTGTTTTCGGGGTCGATTTCTATTTCGATAAGCTTCCGCCGCCACTGGGCCGGAAACATCAGGCTGGTTCCGAATGCGCTGATTCTGAGCAGATAGCTGATATCCGGGGTCAGCCCGGAAATCTCAAACTCTCCCTGTCCGTCCGCGCCTGTGATTCCGACACACTCCTGACGTTCCCCGTCAAAGAGTTTTATTATGACAGTGATGTTGCGAGGCGGGGTTTTCCCGGCAGAATCTGTGATCTTTCCCGATATCCTGCCCTCATCCCGCTGAAACACAAAGCTCACCTCGTCGCCTGCATGTCTCTGGTTTTCGGAACGGGGCATGAATCCCGGGGCATATACAGTGATCGTATAAGAATCGTATGTCGGAAGTTCCTCAAAGAGATAATGTCCGTGTCTGCCTGTTATGGTATTTTTTGCGAAATCCGAAGATTCCGAACGGGCTTCCGCGACCACGGATTCCAACCCTGTTCCCCCGGCATCCCTGGCATAAC
Source organism: Desulfobacterales bacterium (assembly GCA_029940115.1). Lineage (GTDB taxonomy): Bacteria > Desulfobacterota > Desulfobacteria > Desulfobacterales > 4be13 > JAOZRQ01. The sequence continues at coordinate 8,186 of JAOZRQ010000213.1, read as the reverse complement.
CCGAGATGACGCCGACAGGCTCGAAATAAAAATTGACCGAGGTTCCGGAAGACCGGCCGGTTTTCCGCTGCACGGGATATCCGTCTGCCGTGACTGTGATCACCCAGTCTGAAACATCAGACAGGGTCTCGAAATGATACACGCCGTCGGCCCCGCTTTCGGTATGTTTCCACTGATTGAAGGTCTCGGAATATGCCCGGACCTGTGCCCCGGGGATCGGTATGCCGTCCCTGTCGCAAATCTGTCCGCAGATCTCCGAATCCTGGCTCATGATGATGTCCATGACAACATCGGCCGGCTCCCTGAAGGAGAGACGCTCCTCAAAACGGGCATATGACGGGCTGTTCCATGTGAATGCCTCAAGCACATAGACCTTGTCTGTCATATAAGCATCGTCCTGCAGCATGGGATGCAGGTCAATCCTGTATGTTCCGTCCTCCCCGGACCCGACCCGCTCCGTCTTCCGTTCGCATCATGATGGGGACATGGGGGATGGGATTGCCGCTGACATCTCTCACCGTGCCGCTGATGTTGACACAGATCCGTTCGACCACCTTTGAGACGGTGATGCTGAAATCCTCTGTCCCGGAGACTCATTGTATCCCTCGCCTTCGATCAGCCCTCTCAGGCCTTCTCTGAAAAGCGGATGATCATCAACAATCAGAATGGTCCTCATTCTCCCTCCTCATTGATGTGACGGCGCTCAAATGGCACCATGCAATTTTTTCGACAGAAAACTGCCCAAGGGCTCTCATTCCAAGGCCCTCATTCTTGCGAAAGCAGGAATCCATCTGGCTTCATCTCAACGGTGGATTCCCGCTTTCGCGGGAATGACAGGGGGCCTTTGTCGCAACGGGAATGACAGGGGGCCTTCATTTCAACGGTGGATTCCCGCTTTCGCGGGAATGACAGGGGCCTTCATTTCAACGGTGGATTCCCGCTTTCGCGGGAATGACAGGGGAGAGCCGGAATGACAGGGGGTTCTGTTGCAACGGTGGATTCCCGCTTTCGCGGGAATGACATGCAACGGTGGATTCCCGCTTTCGCGGGAATGACAGGGGAGAGCCGGAATGACAGGGGGCTCTGTTGCAACGATGGATTCCCGCTTTCTCGGGAATGACAGGGGGAGAGCGGGAATGAGAGGGGATGAGGCCGCAGGTCATGGGTGTTCACAGGGGGTGTGAATGGCAGGGTGGAATGACAGGGACAGGGGCGATGTGCTCACAGGATGGGTGACAGTCGAACGCGCCTAGGCGGAACTTCGATTTAAAAGCTGTAAGCTCTAAGTTGCGAAACTCCGATCCCAAATTCGGAGAGTCTTACAGCTTACAACTTACAGCTTGCAACTTGCAGTTTCATCATGCTCATCACTTGGATCAATTCCTGTTCAAGTCGCTTAAAGAGAGGCATGAACTGCTCCCTTCGTCCCTCCTTTGTGGCCAGCTGGAGTTGAATGGCGATATCCCGACACGAAAGGGCCTCTATCATCCCGCAAGTTCCCTTGAAAGAATGGGCATGGATGGCGATGTTCGCCATATTGCCGGCGATTATGGCATTCCGGAGTTCCGCTATCATTTCCGGCGTATCCTCAACAAACGCGTCATACATTTCCTGAAGAAAGGCCTCATCATTGCCGAAGCGATGCAAGGCGACCTCCCTGTTGAGGAGAGGCGTCTCTGCATTATCCGCCGGTCCACAGTCCACAGGCTCAGGCACACGGCCCCTGTCAGGGGAGATGTTCTTTTCGATGATGGCGGCCAGTTTGGGGAAGTCCACCGGTTTGGTCATGAAGTCATCCATGCCGGCGGCCTCGCATTTCTCTCTGAACTCGGATAGGGTGTGGGCGGTCATCGCGATGATGGGGATGCGGCGGTTTTCCGGTCCGGCCTCGCTTTTCCGGATTCGCCGGGTCGCCTCAATTCCGTCCATCTTCGGCATTTCCACATCCATGAACAGAAGATCAAAATGTTTCTCGGAGAGCCTTCTGATCGCGTCTTTCCCATTGACGGCCCCGGATGGAGAATGCCCCAACCGTTCCAGGAACGCGGACGCTATCTTGGCATTGATCGGGTTGTCTTCGGCCACAAGGATTTTCAGAGAATCCCCGGACGTATCCGGCGATGAGGATTCATCTTCTTCAACGTGGACATTTTCAGTGTCCCCTAGTTCAAAGATGGCCGAAAAAAGGAATGTGCTCCCTTTTCCCTCCTCGCTCTTGACACAGACCGAGCCGCCCATGAGGGCTGTCAGTTGTCTGCATATGGCCAGTCCCATGCCAGTGCCGCCGTATTTTCGGGTGATCGAGCCTTGGGCCTGTCTGAACATCTCGAATATCTTATCCTGGTTTTCCTGGGAAATGCCGATGCCGGTGTCTTTGACGGAAAAGAGAAGCAGTATCCCTTGGTCAGAAATCGGCACACCGTCAGGTTCCCGGGCAGGTCTGCTCACCTCCACCGTCACGCCGCCCTGTTCTGTGAACTTCAGAGCGTTGCCCACCAAGTTGACCAGTATCTGGCGAAGTCTCAGCGGGTCCCCCCTGAGATGGTGAGGAACAGCGTCGTCTATCTCCAGGGCCAATGAGAGTCCCTTCTGTCGGGCTTGGAATGAGAAGGTCCGGATCATCTGTTCCACCATGCGGTTCAGATGGAAGTCAATATGCTCCAGTTCCACCCTGCCAGCCTCTATCTTTGACAGATCGAGAATGTCGTTGATAATTTCCAGCAGATGCCGGGATGAGTCCCTGACGACCCGCAGGTTCTCCCGCTGATCGGGGTCCAGTTGGGTTTGCAGGGTGAGATCGGTCATGCCGATGACCGCGTTCATGGGGGTCCTGATCTCATGGCTCATTCTGGCCAAGAACTGGCCTTTGGCGGCGTTTGCAGCTTCAGCTGCCTCTTTTGCCTGCTTCAGCTCCTTTTCTATCCGCATGAGCCGCTGTTGTTGCTTGTCCCCCATTTTTACCATGCGGCTTGATGTTCTCAGCAGGGTTTCATAGTTTTTCAACAGAGAGGCAAAGGCTTCTCTGAGAACAATATCCGTTCTCCCATCATTGAGAACCGCCTGAGCCTTTCTGACAACTTCTCTTTCAGTTTCAAAAACCTTCAGTTTGGCCATTGTTCATCTCTGATGCATAAAACGTGAGGCGGTGAGGCGTGAAACGTGAGGCGTGATCACGCATCACTCATCACGAGTCACTCATCACGGGTCACGCCTCACGAGTCACTCATCACGGGTCACGCATCACGAGTCACGCATCACGTCCCACGTTTCAGTAAATAATCAACTTCACCGGAAGATTCATATCTTCGGCAAGGTCTTCCCCCATTTCCTGAATGTCCTCGTCATCCTCCTCATAATACCAATTGATATCCACCTCTCCGCCCCCTGCATGATATTCTTCCAGTTTCTGGACGAAGTCAAGCAAACATTTTATGGAACTGGAATTCAGATAGCCGATCTTCAGATTGAGGGTGACTGACCCGCCGATTTTGGAAATGTAATCCTTCAACCATGCCTCAAGGGGATTGAAAAATTCCGGAGCATCCTCAGGATAAGAAGTGCCTTCCATTTCCAGCATCCCTTTTGTCGCATCAAAATCAATCCGCAATGAATTTTCCGTCGGCTCGAAGGTCAGGTTCTCCATGGATGATTCCTCTCATGTAAATCTGTCAGTTGTTCATCGTCGGTTGTCCGTTGACTCCCATCACCGATTTTCGTCCGGGCGGACGCTTTTCTTCTCAAAGGAGGGGATATCGTCGGTTGTTCGTTGACTGCCATCACCGATTTTCGGACACTGACGGGCAAGCGGCAACTTGACAGCGGTTGCAAATCAAGATCTGAGTGTCAAGTTTCATTTCGGTTCCGTGATTTTGGTGGAAAGCTCGATGAACGTCTGTTTTTCATCAATCGGATTCACCTTCACCTCAATCGGATGCCCTGACTTCCGGGCAATCACGATCAGCCCCACCCCTCCCCCCGTTTTGCCCGGTTCTCTGGGCGTTTTCAACTGTTTGTTGTAAAATTTTTTCAGCCCGATCTTGTCCAGCTGATTGATGTGGTTGATTTTCTCAAGCAACGGGCCGATTGCAGGATTCATTATCAGGTTCCCCGATTTCACCCGGTAAAACCCTTCGTTCCTTTCGATGATGATAATTCCCGTGCCGACCCCCTTATTGTCAACGGTCACCTTTTTCGCGGAGTAGAGATAGATGTTCTGGGCAAGTTCCACGAAGATGGCGAAAATCTTCTTTGTGACATCCTGCCTGTTATCTGCGCGGGAAAAGATTTTCTTCAGCATCTCCGCAAGACTGACCAAGGTCTTGTTGGAGATTTCGCCTTTGAAAGAGAGGACAATGTGTTGCTTCTCCATCACCCGATAATGATCAAACAAATTATAGCTCATAATGCCTCTTCATTTTTAGGTTCTGGGCTTGGGGCTCCAGGGTTCGGGGTTCTGGTTTTTTTTATCCTTCATCCTTCATCCCTCATCCTTAATAGAGCCTTCAACAAAAAGATTGTCCGGAGTGCCAAACTTGCAGTTTGGCGGAGGCCCCGGTTTCCGGGCATGCCAGACTGCAAGTGGGGCACTCCGGAGCGACAAACATTTTGTTGAAAGCTCTAGTGCCTGACCAAAAAAGTTTTGACAAGTTCAGGATCCGGAAAAGCCTTGTCAGACAGGGGATTCCGGGAAAATTCACCTGTCAGAATTAATTTGGTCAGGCACTTTGTAAATTCGTACCCCTCGCCCGGCTCGGACTTCGGCGTGAGCTCAGTCGAACGATTGGCAGATCCGAGCCGCCGGATTTGGCAATCCGGCGTGAGCCGAAGGGGTGACGAACTTATGAATTGCTGTACTAGTCAATCCAGTCCATCCACAGATCTTCATTGTCTCCTTCATCTCCGTTTTTCGTGGATTTCTTTCCGAATATGAGATCATCCAACCCCTCCTCTCCCAGGTTGCCGATAAGCCTGTCCAGACTGTTCTCCACCTGGGATTCAACATTTTCCAGATTGGCAGCAGCCTCCTCACTTTCAGCTTCATCCTTGTCTTCAAAGAACTCATCCGCTTCCTTGTCTTTTAGTTTCCCTACTGATGAAACCGCCTTTTTCTGTTCATACTCGGCAAGATGTTTGGAAAGATCATCCAACAGATCACCGCGAAACAGCAGACGATCCCCTGATGAGGATGTCATCCACCGGCTTTCAGTTCCTTCTTTTCCCTTCTCATTTCTCTTCCCTCTCTTTTCGCAAACATCCGGCTCTGCTTCTTCTTGTTCTTCCTCCAGGCATATATCCAGCGGTTGTTCTTCTTCTTGTGTTTGTTCTTCCTCCAGATAGATATCCAATGCCTCATCTTCCATCAAGTATTTGTCGGCTTCCTCATGAAGGAGGAGGAGAATGATTTTCACCAGATTCGAGGCATTGTTATGCAGATTCTCCTCACCCGAGCTTCCCAGTTCCTTCAGTTGTGCCAGCACCTTTTCCGATACGATCTCTTGGGCGGTCTGAGCAATTTGGTTCCTCAACATTTCAAAATTCTCATAAGTGAGCCGGTAGGCAAATATCTTTATCACCGCCGAATTTATGGTTCTGTATCGGTTGAGCTGAGTCTCCCTCTCTTTGTGAAAGTCCAGATGGTGGATCTTTTTGACCAACTGATAAACAAACTCTTCAAACCATCCTACTTTCTTTGAGTCATGTATGGTTTTCATTTTCATATCTTCCCCTATCTGTTAAGGATGAAGGATGAGGGGTTCATCCTTCCATATTTCATATTTCCATCTTCATCCTTAACATATTTCATCCTTCATCCTTCATAAAAAGTCAATAGGGTGAAAACCGTATTCAGACAGTAGGAATATCCTACTTCTGGGCATCCTTCATAGTTTGTAGTCCCG
>JAOZRQ010000213.1:0-2279 GCA_029940115.1 Desulfobacterales bacterium | reverse complement strand
CCCGCCTGCCGGCGGTGCACCACCGCCGGAAGGCGGGACTACAAACTTTTGAGAAGTGTGAACCACTTTTCAGGATGCTCTTCTGGGTTCTGGGTCTTGGACGCTGGAATTTGAGATATCATCCTTCAGAAGAGGTCTTTCAGCGCATTGAAGATATCCTGCTTTGTGGCTTGGGGATGCTTGGACAGATAACTCGCAATGCGGTTTGCCGCAAACGCGGTGGAGATCGAAGTCCCCGCGTAAAGGCCGGGATCCCCTTTGTATCCCACAGGCAACCTCGCGAATCCGGGAGCGGACAGTGTGACAAAACTTCCGTAATTCGATTTTTTCCAAGGCTCCCCTTCCGGCGTCAGTGCGCCCACGCCGATGACCGATTGATACGCGGCCGGCCAGACCTGTTTTCCGGTCGGTTCATTGCCCGCGGCCGCGAGGATCACAAGCCCCTTCGAGTCTGCGTAATCAACGGTATTTTCCAGAAACACGCTTCGGGTCTCCGAACTCCAGCTCAGGCTCATCACCCGGGCACCGTTCTTCAAGGCAAAGTCCATGCTCTGCATGATGCTGAAATTGGACGTGAACCCGTTGTCATCAAATGCCCTGATGGGGATGACCGGATTGCGGCTCTCCTCTTTCTCTTGGGCGGAGAGGGGATCCACAAGGCCGGCCGCGATGAGGGCCATCTGTGTGCCGTGTCCCAAGGCATCCGAAATCGGCTGGTCTGGATTCATGGCATCAAATGAGGCCACGACAAATTCTTCAAGCCCTGAATCCGGTGCCAGACCGGTGTCAAGCACTGCGATGGGTGCCTTGCCATCCGGTAGCGGGAGGGCAGACTCCTCGGAGACGGACGAGACGCCGCCGCTGTAAGGAAGCGTAATCGGATAGGCATAATTCGGCTCTGCCTTTGCCATCCCCTGTTTTGTGATCCGCTCCACAATCGCCTGCACATCAGTGCCTTTGGGCACACGGATCCGGTAAACCCCTGTGATCGGGTTTCGCTTCAGAATGGTGCCACGGATCTGATGCAACAGCGTCTTGAACTTGGAAACGTCTGTGCCCGGTCTGAGCATCAGAAGTATCTCATCTTTGACAAACAACGCGCCATTTTTGCCTTTCGCGAGGGAGAGTGTGGATCGCCTCTCCAAGGGCCTCATATGCGATTTTCCCCCAGGATTGAAAACTTGGATCTCCGCGAGTCTGAAAAGCCGACCCGGGGGCGGGGCTTCCACCGGTTCCCATATCAGGACATGGTTGAGGAATTTGAAGATCGAAGCCAGACCTTTCCCAATCTCCCGGTCTTCAAAAGCGGCCGAAATTTCCGGATTGATCTGGGGATCAATCCGGATGATGACCCCCATCTCCGCCATGCGTTGCAATATGCGTTGCAACGGAACCTGATCCGCGTAAAGGGAGAGTTTGTCTCCGGCAATCTGCACATCCAGCGTGGCGGTCGCGGTTGCAGGATGCAACAGGAGGGTGAGGGCCAGAATGCCACAATATGCGAATATCTTTTTCATGGATGATCCATCCTTAAAATAATCAGATCTGTGTACAGGACAAAAAGTTGGAGTGGGCGACAAACCCGGCTTTTTCCCAAATGGGCCGACTCCCCAACTGCAAGAAAAAAGCCGGGTTTCTCTTTTTTTGTCCTGTACACAGTAATCAGATACTTGCTGGGGTGATGAAAATCAGCGATTTCAGCTATTTTTGACCGACCTGTCCCAATCCCGAAGGGCCTGTCCGGCGGTCGTGGGAATGGCTGAAAAAAACAGAAATGCCCACCAACTCAGACACTTACCATAAATTTATTCGGACTGTCAAATAAAAAGGAAACTTTGGCATCCTTCATTTATGAGTTCACATCTTTATGATTTGCAGTTCCGCCTTCAGGCGGTGTCGCACCGCCTGAAGCCTCAACATGGCGGAACAGTCTCGGGTCGGATGGCGGTCGAAAGGCGCCTTGAAAACGGGAATTTTCATCAGCCCAGTCAGGTACTTACTTAATGCATGGAAAATGTTTTTTCTTGACAAAAGGTCTGATTCGGCATCATTCTGACAGGAGATTGACCAAAGCAAGTGACCGGCCATAAATTTTCAGGTGGGTTTATGGTGTCCTTTACAGAAAACCCGGAAATTGGTTTACACTTTGGGACATCCTTCATTTCACCTGAAAAGTGGTTCACACTTTTTCGGATGGAGCGTCCATGACACCTCCACCAAAAAACGAATGGAAGAAGAAACCCGGCTTTTTCTTGCGGTTGGGGAGTCGGCCCATTTGG
>JAOZRQ010000751.1 GCA_029940115.1 Desulfobacterales bacterium | reverse complement strand
AACTCACAAACTCACAAACTCACAAACTCACAAACTCACAAACTCTTTAACTGATTTACATGGGAGAAACAGAATGTTCAAGAAGATAACCCTTCGCACCAAGCTTCTGGCCGCGTTTCTGGCGGTCGGCATTATTCCGTTTGCGGCTGTTGGAATCGTCTCATTGACCCATTCGGTGGACGCGCTGTCAGAACAGGCGTTTGACAGGCTTGAAGGTATCCGGGAGCTGAAGAAAGCCCAGATCAGGGATTTTTTCATTGAGCGGGAGAAGGACATGAGGATTCTGATGAAAACGGTGGCCACGCTCAGACAGACGGCCTTTGAGAAGGTGAAAACCGTCCAGGAGATCAAGAAATCCCAAGTGGAAGGTTTTTTCCGAAAATGTATGAGCGACATACGGGTCATATCCGCAAATGTCATCGTTGCAGATGCGCTGGACAGCTTTGCTGCCACGTTGGATGAGGAGGGGAAAGTCAATGAAAATCTGTACGGCTTTCTTGAGAGGGAGAAGTACGGAAACTCGCTGAGACAATTCAAGGAGGAATACGGATACGATGACCTGTTGCTCATCACGGAGGAAGGTGATGTTGTCTATACCCTGAAAAAAGGATCGGAGTTGGGAGAAAACCTGATTACCGGAGACTTGAAAGAGACGGCTCTCGGCAGATGTTTTCAGGAGGGACTGACGCGCCCAGCCATACAGGATTTTGCCCCCTACCCGCCTTCCGACAACCAGCAGGCCGCCTTTGTCGCGGCCCCGATTTCACATACTGATGAAGTGGTGGGCATCGTCGCGCTCAAATTGGATGCAACGCCGATCAACACCATCTTGCACCGCCGTGAGGGAATGGGAAAGACTGGAGAGACATACATTGTGGGGAGAATCGCAGATGAGACCAGATACAGAAATGACCGGATTGTCAAACAGGGAAAGATCGGCCAAGAGAGATCAGGGGATCATATTGACAAGGCATTGGCCGGCGAGGCAGGTTCCATGGTCAGAACCGGGAGCACTGGGGAATTGGAGATCGTCGGATATGCCCCTCTGGAGATTCCGGGACTGGATTGGGCCATTCTCACCATCATGAGTCTGGAAGAGGTCATCGCGCCGAGGATTGAAGGGGCGCTCAAAGATTATTTTGGCCAGTATGCCAGAGAATACGGGTATTATGATCTGTTTCTGATCCACCCCAAGGGAAAAATCTTCTACTCGGTCTCCCACCAGTCCGACTACGGGACGAACATGCACGACGGCGCCCATGCCGAATTCGCGCTGGGCAGGCTGTTCCGGAAGGTGTTGGAGAGCGGGAGATTCGCGTTCGCCGATTTCGAGCCATACCCCCCCTCTGCGGACAAACCCTCCGCATTCATGGCCCAGCCTGTGGTTCACGGCGGCAAGGTGGAACTGGTGGTGGCACTCCAGATTCCGATTGACGGAATCAACGAGGTCATGGAGAAGCGCGCTGGCTTGGGAAAGACCGGAGAGACCTATCTGATAGGCCCTGACCGGCTCATGCGCTCGGATTCCTTTTCGGATCCCATTCATCATTCGGTGAACGCCTCTTTTGCGATTCCGGAAAAGGGGCGTATGGATACCGATGCGGCCGGAGCGGCATTGTCCGGAAAGACCGGACAAAAGATGATGACCAATCATGTCGGCAGGAAGGTCCTCTCCGCGTACACGCCGCTGACCATCTGGGAGATGACATGGGCGCTGGTGGCTGAGATCGAGGTGACAGAGGCGTTTGCCTCGGTGCATGCGCTCCGGAACCTGATGATCGCGATAGGGATGGTCTCTCTGCTTCTCATCGTCGTCGTTGCCCTTCTGCTGACATTCTATATTGTCAGACCGGTCAACCGGGTCATCGCCGGTCTGCTCCAAGGCGCATGCCAAGTCGCCTCCTCAGCCCGCGATGTCTCGGAAACCAGCCAATCTCAGTCTCAAAACGCCTCGGGCCAAGCCGCATCCGTGGAAGAGACCTCTGCCGCTCTCGAAGAGATGGACGAAATGAGTCGTGAAACATCGGATCTGACCCGGGGAGCCGATCAACTGATGAATGAAAACATCGAAAAATCGGGTCAGTCTCTGAAGGCCCTCGTCAAACTGACCCAGGAGATGGCCCAGATTGAGGCGGAGAGCGGCCAGATGGGGCAGATCATCAAACAGATTGATGAAATTGCCTTTCAGACCAATCTCCTGGCCCTGAATGCGGCCATTGAGGCTGCCCGGGCCGGGGAGTCCGGATCCGGGTTTGCGATTGTGGCCGAGGAGGTGAGGAATCTGGCAACCCGATCCACAACCGCGGCAAAAAACACCCAGCAATTGCTCGACGCGGCGGTCAGGCGGGTCACCCGGGCCGCCGCTTCCATCAAGGTGATCAACAGGGACTTTGAGAGGATCATCGAATCCGCAACGGTGATGGGCGAGAAGACCGCCGCGATCACCAAGGCGAGCAAGGAGGTGAGCAGGGGCATCAAACAGGTCAGCTTGGCCGCAAATGAGATAGAGCGCATCACCTATCGGATCGCTTCGGGATCCCAAGAGTCGGCCGCGGCCGCGGAGGAACTTTCGGCTCTGGCCGCAACAATGAAGGGGTTTGTGGATGATCTGGCCGCGCTGGTTGGCAGGAGAACAGGGGAGTCGCCCGGCGATTCAGTCAAAACCCCGTCTCCAATGGGATAACGGATTTAGGGGAGCCGCCCTGTGAACGTGCCCGCAAACTTGAGCTTGAGCTTGAGCTTGAACTTGAACTTGAA
>JAOZRQ010000750.1 GCA_029940115.1 Desulfobacterales bacterium | reverse complement strand
CCGTTGGAAAGTCGGCCCTTTTGGGAAAGAGCCGGGTTTCCTGCCCGTTCCCGACATTTTGTCCTGTACACAGCTTAATGGGATAAAAAATGTGATGTTGCGCGTGGAATCCATACAAAAATCATTTGACGGATTTATGGCCTTGAGCAAGGTCTCGCTGATGGTGGAAAAAGGGGAGATCGTTGCCGTCATCGGCCCCAACGGTGCGGGGAAAACCACCCTGTTCAACCTGATCACGGGTCAGGTGGCTCCCGATAAGGGGGTGATCCTTTTTAAGGAGAAAAACATCGCGGGACTGCCCCCATACATGATTTGCAGGAAGGGGATCAGCCGGTCATTTCAGGTGGTGAACATCTTCAAGCGCATGACGGTGTTCGAGAATGTCCAAGCCGCGGTGCTCTCCCACCGGAGAAAGGTCCTGAACCTCTTTTCACCAGCGAGACGGATGGCGGTTCAGGAGACCTGTTCGATTCTGAAACGCGTGGGACTTTCAGACAAAGCGGATCGGATATCGGGCCTCCTCTCCCACGGGGATCAGAAGGTGCTGGAAATGGCCATCGCTATGGGAAACCGCCCCGAGCTGCTGATCTTGGACGAGCCGACCGCCGGCATGTCCCCTGAGGAGACCGCGCGGGCCATCCACCTGATCCGCCGGCTCTCCCGCGAGATGGGGCTGACCATTCTCTTCTGTGAGCATGACATGGAACTGGTCTTCTCCATCGCCCACTGGATCATGGTCATGCAACGGGGAAGAACCATCATCCAGGCAGAACCAGATGAGGTGAGACACAACCGGCAGGTTCAGGACGCCTATCTCGGAGGTGCGGCGTAATGCTTGAAGTCATGAACATCCATACCTACTATGATCTGAGCCATATCCTGTTCGACGTCTCGCTCAGGGTTTCCAAAGGGGAGATTGTCTCTCTGCTGGGCAGGAACGGCGCGGGGAAAAGCACCACCATGAAGAGCATCATGGGGCTGACACCGCCCCGCCAAGGGAGCATCCGGTTCAAGGATGAGGATATCACGGGTCAGAAACCGTATCTCAACGCGCGGCGAGGAATCGGCTATGTCCCGGATGACCGGCGAATTTTCGCCGATCTCACGGTGGGAGAGAATCTTGAAATATCGGCAAGAAAGCCGCAAAGAGGCACAGGGTGGGACAAAGAGGGGGTGTATGAGCTCTTCCCGCCCCTGAGACATATAGACAATCGCAGGGCAGGATTTCTAAGCGGCGGCGAGCAACAGATGCTCACCATCGGCCGGGCCTTGATGACCAATCCGGATCTGCTGCTCTTGGACGAACCGACCGAAGGGCTTGCCCCTTTGATGGTGAAGATGCTTGAGGAACAGATCGCCAGACTCAGGGACAAGGGGCTGACGGTACTGCTCGCGGAACAGAACCAGCAGGTCGCGCTCCGTCTCAGTCAACGGGCATATGTGATTGACAACGGGACCATCCGTTATCATGGAACCATTGAGGAACTGAAGGCGAATGCCGAGGTGAGGAAGAAGTATTTGTTGGTTTGAAGCTGTAAGCTCGAAGCTTCAGGATTCGAGTCACAGCTTGCAATTTACACCTTACAGCTTGCAACTTACAGCTTGCAACTTACAGCTTGCAACTTACAGCTTGCAACTTGCAGCTTGCAACTTGCAGCTTGCAACTTGCAGCTTGCAACTTACAGCTTGCAACTTACAGCTTACAACTTACAGGAGATGAATGATGGCGTTTACCCCTTTTCATGAATACTTTCCAGATATAGCGGAGACCGAGACCCGTACCATGACGATACTCGGAGATTCCAAAGTGCCTGAGGACACATATGCGCTGGTCGAATCCTATTGTGATGAGCCGGGTTGCGATTGTCGCCGGGTCTTTTTCACAATAGTCGCGACCCAGGCCGCCAGAACGGTGGCGACCATCGGCTATGGATGGGAGGGCGAAAGATTCTATGCGAAATGGTATGGGGAGGATGATCCGAAAGCGATCCGGGAGATAAAGGGTCCCACCTTGAACCGACTCAGCCGCCAGTCCGAAGTTGCCCAAGCCATTCGGGAGATGTTTGAGAAGTATATTCTTCAGGATAAGAAATATGTGAAAAGATTGAAGCATCATTATAAGATGTTCAGGGAGGCGGTTGAAAAAAAAGAGGAGAAGAAGCAGCTTCAAAAGATGATCTCGAAGAAAGTCCGCAAGGTCTCACCTTCTCAGGGGGATCGTCCCAAAATCGGCCGAAACGCCCCATGCCCTTGCGGGTCGGGCAAAAAGTATAAGAAATGTTGTCTGAACAAGGATGAGGTTTCTACAGATAATGAGGCGTGATACGTGGGGCGTGATACGTGATGCATTGTCAACATCACAAACCTTTCGGAAGGAGGCAAAGAGATGAAGCGATCTCATCAATGGGCCGTGAGACCACTGACGCCGGAGGAGGTTTACACGGACCGGCAGGAGCACCTTGATTATTTCCATCGGGCCGCATTGGGCGCGATTGATCGCCGCGCGCGGTCCACGGTGTTGCTCGGCCAGCGTCGGATGGGCAAGACGGAAATCTTCAAGCGAGTGGTCAACCGCCTGCTCTTTGAACAGGATCATGCCGATCCGCAAGCCGTGGTCCCGGTCTTTTTCAGCTTCCCGGATGAGGTCATCAGCCGGGAGGATTTTGCGATCAAATATGTGGAAAACTTTCTGCGATGGTACACTGCGTTTCGGTTTGAGAGATCTGCTGATCTTCGACTTGGGAAGCAGGCCGGTGATGCCCGGCT
>JAOZRQ010000749.1:1138-2767 GCA_029940115.1 Desulfobacterales bacterium | reverse complement strand
GAATATGACATCGGGAAGGAGAACAGGCCGGCTATCCGGTCAATCCTGAAATCCGGTGCCATATCCCTGTTGACTCAATCTATAATTCCCCAAGATTCTCGTTTTTTGTCCTGTACCTGTGTACAGGACAAAAATTCGGGAATGGGCGGGAAACCCGGCTTTTTTCCAAACGGGCCGATTCTCCAACTGCAAGAAAAAGCCGGGTTTCTTTCCTCAAATCATTTTTTTGTCCTGTACACAGCCTGTACACAGAAAATTCGTTTGGAACTCATGATCAGACAGAACTGTGCAATCCGACAATCTGTGTCAATGGATTCCCGCTTGCGCGAGAATGACACGGGAGTCATTCCTGCGAAGGCAGGAATCCGCCGCACACGCCCGACCTGTCATTCCTGCGAAAGCAGGAATCCACAGACGTCCATTCTGAGACAGTGGATTCCCGCTTGCGCGGGAATGACACCCTTTTTATAACTCAAGTTTCGCACCCAAATTTTTAAGTGAATACAGATGGTCAAGTCAATTTTTGGTCCGCCTGATTCAATTTTTGGTCATAATGGGGTGCAAGTGCCTGATTTCACATTGCCCAAAAAGTGAATTTTTGAGATCGACCATTTCCTGAAACCCTTGGAAAATGGGCTCACATAGGGGTGCGAAACTTGAGTTATAATATAAGCCATCCTTAGTGGTTGAAAATGGAGCCGCCTGTTCAGGAATGAAAGCGGAGGCCACACTCCTGTCATTCCTGCAAGGGCAGGAATCCAAATATCTTCTCACCCTCACCATTCTCTTATATGCAAAGGGAATTTCTTTCTTATGTCCAAATCGCAGATTTCTTCAAAAAAAATGTACATTCTGCCTTCTTTGCATATGAAAGAGAGGAAAAATGACACTTGGGGACAATTTTTTTTGTGCCCATGGCAAATCGGGGCTTTTCTTGCCAACAATCTTCTTGCATGTTCAAGACAGGGAACCATCGCTGAACTTCCTGAGAGTCGATTCCCGCTTGTGAGGGAATGATGCCCTTCTTATAAACCATCCTTGCAGTTGACCATGATAGCCTTTGGACTTTCTGAGAGAGTGGATTCCCGCCTGCGCGGGAATGACAGGGCTTGCGGGCCTTGGGCCGACGGATTCCATATGCGTGGTGACGGTCATATGACTCCCGGCCACATAGTTGTCGGAACTGTGAGTTGCGGTCAGCATCTCTTCAACGGTTCCAATCGTTCCCACCTGCCTGACACATTCGCAAAGCGGATTGCCGTTCACCAAAAACGTCGTCCTGAGGCTGACAGAATCACCCGGAACGGCCGAACTGTCAAGACGCATGGGCGGAATGTCGATCCACAACTTGCACCTGCCCGGTGAATATTCCAGCAGTCTCCCCCGGGCCAGTTGAACTGTAAGGTTCCGCCCTTCTCGACAGTGGTCGTGGAACCGTCCTGGACGGTCACCTCAAACGGGGCGAACACAGGATTGTATTTCCCTGTGATGGTGTATGTGCCCGCCTCCAAAGCCTGACTGTCCGTTCCGCCGTGGTATGCCACGAACTCGTCGCCCCGGTAAATGTTCCACAGGTCTCCCCCGGGCCAGTTGAACTGTAAGGTTCCGCCCTTCTCGACAGTGGTCGTG
>JAOZRQ010000749.1:0-1038 GCA_029940115.1 Desulfobacterales bacterium | reverse complement strand
GAACCGTCCTGGACGGTCACCTCAAACGGGGTGAATACGGGATTGTATCTTCCCGCTATGGTGTATGTGCCGGCCTCCAGTGCTTGGCTGTCTGTGCCCCCGTGGTACGCCACGAACTCCTCTCCCCGGTAGATGTTCCACAGGTCCCCGCCGGGCCAGTTGAACTGGAGGACTCCGCCCTTCTCGACAGTGGTCGTGGACCCGTCCTGTATCGTCACCTCAAAGGGGGTGAAGTTGGACAGCGCATATTTCGAGTTGACAAAGGGGACCATGTTGGTTTCTGCGAATCTGATCTCGTAAATCCCCGGGGTTGCATCGTTTGTCGTCTGAAGATTCAGGGAGAGCAGGATGCCGTCTGATGCGCCAAAGGTTTTGGTTTTGGCATAAGCGATGAGTGTGGCCGCATTCTCCGTCTCCCCGGGCAGACTGCGAAAGTCGGCTGTGAATCCGTCCAGCAGTGTGCCCTTTGAGATGTCAGTGAGGGTGACACCTTGGGGCAGGATGACCTTGGCGTTTACGCCGGCGTAAGAACCTGTGCCGCCGGAAAGGCTGATTGTCAGCGAAGCGGATTCGCCTTGCGTGGCGGTTGCCGAACTGATGGATAATTCGGAAGCGGCCATTGCGTTTAAGGCTGCTCCGAACAGGGCCAATGCGATGGTTAAGAGTGTTACTGCTTTTTTCATAATTTCCTCCTTTGAAAGTAATGGTATTAGCTGGCTTTAGCCTGCTTGCGCTTTCAGCCTCGGAATTGATTCCGAGGCTTCCACAAGCCGGGGGATCAATCCCCCGGCTGATAGCGAAAGTACGCAAGCCGGGGGATCAATCCCCCGGCTGATAGCGAAAGTACGCTAAAGCGCACTGTCACTGTCATGGTAGCTGGCTTCAGCCTGCTTGCGCTTTCAGCCTCGGAATTGATTCCGAGGCTTTGATTCCGAGGCTTCCGCAAGCCGGGGGATCAATCCCCCGGCTGAAAGCGAAAGTATGCAAGCCGGGGGATCAATCCCCCGGCTGATAGCGAAAGTACGCTAAAGCGCACTG
>JAOZRQ010000748.1 GCA_029940115.1 Desulfobacterales bacterium | reverse complement strand
ATATGAGGAGTGAAATCACGAATCACGCATCACGCATCACGGGTCACGCATCACGAGTCACGCATCACGGGTCACGCATCACGGGTCACGCATCACGAGTCACGCATCACGTTTTACGTTTCACGAATCACGTTTTACGTTTCACGAATCACGTTTCACGAATCACGTTTCACGAATCAAATGAGGTTGAATATGCTTGAAACAGCGTTTAAAGGAACCAAGGGCTACTTCAGATGGATGGCGGCGCTGATTGGTGTCATCGGTGTGGGAGCGGCCTGTTATTTCTGGCAGTTGACCTTCGGTCTGGGGATAACCGGCATGAGCAGGGATGTCTCCTGGGGCTTTTACATTGCCCAGTTCACCTTTCTGGTCGGGGTGGCCGCCTCGGCGGTGATGCTGGTGATCCCTTATTATCTGCACAATTACAAGGCATTCGGAAAGATCACCGTGCTGGGTGAGTTTCTGGCGGTGGCATCGGTGACCATGTGTCTGCTCTTCATCCTTGCGGACTTGGGACAGCCGATGCGCGCATTGAACATGATCCTCCATCCGACACCCGGATCCATTCTTTTCTGGGACATGATCGTGCTGAACGGATACCTTTTTCTGAACATTGTCATCGGCTGGATGGTCTTGGAAGCCGAGCGGAACGAGGTGAAGGTGGCCGCATGGGTCAAACCGCTGATCTATCTGTCGATTCCCTGGGCCGTCAGCATTCACACAGTGACCGCGTATCTTTACTGCGGCCTCCCAGGCAGGGGCTTCTGGCTCACAGCGATCCTCGCACCGAGGTTTCTCGCGTCTGCGTTCGCGGCGGGTCCGTCCCTGCTGATCCTGCTCTGCCTGGTGGTCCGAAAGATCAGCCACTTCGATCCGGGAAAGGAGCAGATTCAGAGCCTTGCCAAGATCGTCGCGTATGCGATCATCCTGAATGTATTTTTCCTGCTGTGTGAGGTCTTTGTGGTCTTTTACAGCAACATTCCAGAACATAAGGATCATCTCCTGTACCTTTTCGTGGGCCTTCACGGACACGGGGTGCTGGTCCCCTGGATGTGGACCTCCATCGGGCTGATGCTACTGGCGATCCTTCTGCTGGTCAATCCTTATACTCGAAAGGATGAGACGATTCTGACCATCGCGTGTGTGTGCGTCTTCATCGGCACTTGGATTGACAAGGGCCTCGGCATGATCTCCGGCGGATTCGTCCCGAACCCGTTGCATCATGTGAACGAATATGTGCCCACCCTGCCCGAACTGATGATCACCCTCGGGGTGTACGCGATAGGGATATTGATTCTCTCGGCCCTGTTCAAGATCGCCATAACGGTGAAGGGGGAGGTCTCCTCCTAATCGAGAACACAGAGAGGCAATTTGATAAAAAAGGGATGATCCTTCTGCGATGGGGGAGAATCCCTTTTTTTTGTGAAAACAAAAATCCCAATCCTTGTATTGGCATCTTCAGTTTGTAGTTCCGCCTTTAGGCGGTCTTGCACGGCCCCTCCATCACCACGATCAGCATTGGCCGAGACTTCAGTTTGTAGTTCCGCCTTTAGGCGGTCTTGCACCGCCTAAAGGCGGAACTACAAACCTTTCTTCCGGGGTTAAGCGATTTTCAACTCCAAGTTGATGGTCTTCGCCGGCTCAAAACCATTTTTGCTGAAAAAGCGAATCAACTGCCAATCATTCCAGCTCACCAAGGTGTTGACATTCTCCACGCCGGCCTTGCGGAGATGCGCCACAAACTCCTCCATCAGTTGGGTGCTCACACCTTTCCTCTGATAATCCGGATCAATCCCGATGGTGTCCAGCGTGGCAGTAGTGGCAGGGATGCCGTACTCCCCCATGAACAGCTCACCCATCACAAAACCGGCCACTTTCCCATCTGCCACCGCCACAAGGGATGTCACCAGTTTGTCCTTTTCATCTAGTACCCGGGAAAATTTTCCTTCATAATAGTCAGGCCGCGCCGAGTTGAACACCTTTTCGTCAATCTCAACCACAGCGTCAAAGTCCTCACGTTGCAACGGTCGAATCTCCACATTCATTGGTCGTCTCCTCTCTGTTGGTGTAATGTTCCAGACTAGTACACCACTTCGTAAGTTCGTCACCTCCGCTCCCAACTGCAAGAAAAAGCCGGGTTTCTTTCCCCAATCTTTTTTTTTGTCCTGCAAACAGGTTCCAAACATCAGACATAACGCCTGCCATGTCAAAGCTAAATTAAAGCTATATTATAGCTATATTTCAGTTATGTCAAGCAAAAACTAGTACACCATTTTGTAAGTTCGTACCCCCTCGCCCGGCTCGGACTTCGGCGTGAGACTTCGGCGTGAGCTCAGTCGGACGCTCAGTCGAACGATTGGCAGATCCGAGCCGCCGGATTTGGCAATCCGGCGGGAGCCGAAGGGGGTGACGAACTTATGAATTGCTGTACTAGCACACCACTTTGGAAGTTCGTGACCCTCCCATGACTTTGGCTGGCCATGTGAAATCAGACAGTCAGCTTCTTGGGGTCACGAAGTGGTGCACTATCCTTGCCCGACGATCATCATGGGCGCGGGTAAGGGCAGAAAGGAAGGTGGCGGAACTACAAACTGCAAATTGCAAAATGAGAGATGCCCATTTTTTTTGTTGTTTTGACATTTTTCTCTTGAAAAATGTGGAAAAAATTTTTATTATTGATATCCGTATTCTTTGAAGGATGTCCGATAAAGGGGGTAATTGGTCATATATTTTCAGGTATTTGCATATGAGGAACCGCAGATGAACGCAGACAGACG